>JAYTUF010000424.1:0-26099 GCA_043744755.1 Anatilimnocola sp. | reverse complement strand
TCACCAACACGGGGACGGTGTCGTATACGCTGGCGAGCGCTGCGGGAAACAATCAGCCGGCCACCGCGTTTTCGAATTCACGGTTGCAGTCGGCCTTCGACTTCGACGCGCTCAGTGCCAATTATTCGATCTTCGGCGTTTCGCGTTACACGGGCGGCGACGACGAACGCGTTATCTCCTCCGTCAATCACAATTGGCTGTTTGGTCACTGGGGCGGTGGAGACCAGCGTTGGTATGCCGAAGGTTGGATTCAACAAACAGGGACGAATTCGACGGCCTTCAATATCTATACGGGCATCATTGGGCCCGCGGTTCCGAACGCTGATTTCTGGAAAAACGGGACGCAACTGAATAACGATTCCGGCGGCTACAACCCCGGAAATTACAAGCCCGGCCGCATCGAATTGGGTTCCTACGGTAATGGCGGTGAGACGTCGAACGCGGAAGTCTCCGAACTGCTGATTATCAATCGGAACATTAATGAGGCTGAACGCTTGTCGATCTTGAATGCCCTTAGCGCCAAGTACAATCTCGCGATTGGCGGCCAAGATGCGTACCTTGGAGACGATCCGGGCAACGGCGATTTCGACCGCAACGTGATCGGGATTGGCCGGCTCGATGCGACGAATCAATTGTTGTCGGCTGGGCAAGCGGGTTTTGGGATCGAAGCTACGGCGATTGCCGACAATGGCGATTTCGTGGGTGCCGGTCACAAGGTGGCGATCAACTCGTTCACGGCGGCGGGTGTTCCGGCGGGCGTATCGCGGCGGTTCTTGCGCACTTGGGCTGTTCAGGTCAACGACACTAACGACAACCTGGGCGCGACCATGGCGTTCGACTACAGCGATGCGGGGCTGGCCATCGGATCGGCTTCGACGTTCAAACTGTTGCGCAGTCTCGATGGCGGCGTGAGCTGGGTGGATGCTGGTGTGTCGTCGATCGTGGCGGGCGACCAGATCAAGTTCAATCTGAGCAACGTGCAACTCTCTTCGGCGCTTTATACTTTGGGCGATGCCGCCGGGCCGGTCTTGACGACGACCGCGGGCAATCAGACTTATGCCATCGGCGGCGCTGCGGTCGCGATTGACCCGACATTAACGTTGGTTGCCGGAGGAAGTCCCACGGTTACGGGCGGTACCGTTTCGATTGGTGGTTTCATTGCCGGCAATTCCGACGTGCTGGCGTTTGCTACCATTGGCCCGATTTCGGGTGTGTACAACAGCGCCACGGGCGTGCTCACGCTTTTGGGGACGGATACGGTTGCCAATTATCAAGCGGCACTGCGCACCGTGACGTTCTCCAAGCCCACTTATCAGGCGACTCCTTCGCGCACCGTCACATTTCAAGTGACCGATGCAGGCGCCTTGAGTGGGTCCAACACGCGAGGCATTACGATCAATGCCACCGTGACTTCCGATCCCATTGTCTGGGACGGCACGGGCGACGGCAGCAACTGGACTGACAACTCCAACTGGGTCGGCAACATCGCTCCCGATAGCAATGACGTCGCCATTTTCTCGAATCTCGATCCGGGCAACATTGATGTTCCGTCGAATGTGATCGTGGGGAGCATTTCGTTCACCAGCACCGGTGCTTACACGATCAATAGCGCCGGCGGCAACCTATCGCTGACGATTGGTGCCGTGACGCAAAGCGGCTCGACGAACAACATCATCAATGCCGGTCTCGCGATCTTCTCGCCGGGGACCGCGCTCACGTTCGATGTGGTCGGCGCTGGAATACTTACTGTCAACGGAACGCTTGCGGGCACGGGAAACGTCAACAAGAACAACACGGGTGTGTTGATCGTCGGCGGGACCAATACCTACACCGGCACCACCAATGTCAACGGCGGCACGTTGCGAATTTCTGGCTCGTCGATCGTGCCCTCCGCGCCCGCGGGGGCGACAGGCATTTATACGTTCGATGCGGGCTCGGGGGCGAATACGGGTTCCTCCGGCGCGACCAACGACGGCAACCTACTCAATGGCGCGAACGTCGTCGGTGGCGGCCTGATCGGCGACCGATTGAACACGCCCTACGGCAGCCAAGTGCAATTGGCCGGCGGCGGCATTGCGCTCGGCGGCAACTGGACCGCTTCTGCCTGGTGGCAGAATCTGCACGGAACCGGCGACTGGCGGACCTTGTTCCGCAGCAACGGCGGGGATAACGATCATGAAGTCATTGTGCAAGCGGGAACTGACAACCTGGGCATGTACAGCGGTGCATCAGGTTTCCGCGACAGCGGCTTCGATCTGTTTCCGGCAGTGGATAATGTTTGGCATCACATTGCAGCCGTTGGCAACGTTGCTCTGAACACGACGACATTCTATGTCGATAACGTTGTCGTGGGCGTTTCCGACCGCGCGTCGGCGGGCAATATCTTTTGGATCGGAGCATTGAATACCAACCAAACATTCGCCAATTATCTGGATGAAATATACATTTACACATCCGCCCTCAGTGCGGCCCAGATTACGGACCTGTACAAAAACGGCCTGGGGATCCCGGTAGTGACTTCGGCCAATTCAATTCCTGATGCTTCGAGCGTCACGGTCGCGGGGGGCGCGTTCCTCGACTTGAACGGGATTTCGGAAATCATGGGCGCTCTCGCGGGCGCGGGCACTGTCACCAGCGGTGTTGCGGGGTCGGCGACATTGACGGTCGGCGGCGGCAATGGGAGCGCCACGTTCTCGGGCGTAATTCAGAACGGCGCGGGCACGGTTGCCTTGACGAAGATTGGCACGGGCACGCAGACGCTGAGCGGCGTCAACACGTTCACCGGCGCAACGAATATTCAAAACGGCACGCTGCAGTTGGCTGCCGGCGCCGATCGGCTGCCGATTGGCACCGTGCTCACGATTGGCGCAGGGGCGACAGGCGGCATTCTCGATCTGAATGGGCAGAATCAAACATTGGCCGGCCTGGCATCCTCGGGCGGCGGGACCAACCGCGTGGTGAATAGTGGCGGCGGTGTACCTAATTTGACGCTCAATGTCACCGCGGGGACGGCTACCTTTGGCGGCATTCTCGGCAATGCGGGGCAGAATAGCTTTAACCTCGTCAAGAACGGCGCTGGCACGGAAGTGCTCAGCGGCACGAACACGTTTACGGGCACAACGACAATCAACGGCGGCGTTTTGTCAATCAACGGCGATGCCGCGCTCGGCACTGCGCCGGGCGCGTTCGTCGCCAATCAGATCACCATCGCCAATACCGCCGTGCTGCGCGCGACTTCGTCTTTCACGCTCAATGCGAACCGCGGCATCACGCTGGGCGCTGGCGGCGGCATGATCGATGTTCCCGGAGTCGGTGTGACTTGGGGTGGCTACTTTACCGGCGGCACCGGCGTAACGAAGACCGGATCGGGCGATCTGATCCTGACCAATAACGCAACACTCAGCGTTCCTGGCGTCACGAACATCAACGCCGGTCGCGTCTTCTTCACAAGCCAGAACGCGCTTGGTGCCGGCACCATCAATGTCAACAGCGGCGGCACGCTCGACTATCTCGCGGGCGGTGCTTTGTCGTTGACCAATGTCGTCAACATCGCCAGCGGCGGCAACATCGCCAGCCGACCTGCGCAATTGACGGTGCCCAATGCCACATTGCCCACGACGGGCGTGCTGATCATCAATCAGGATGATGCAAATACCAACACTGTCGTACTCCCCGCGAACCTGGCCCTCACTGGCCCGCTCACCATTCAAGTCGGTGGCGGCGGAGGCAATGGCGGCATTGCCCAGCTCAGCGGCATCATCAGTGGCGCTGGGGCGATTACCAAAACGCAGAATGGCATCCTCCAACTTAGCAATGGCGGCAACAATTTCTCGGGCGCGCTGAACGTCGCGGCGGGTACGGTCCGCGTCACTGCGAATGGCGCGCTCGGCACAACCGCCGGGGCCACCAATGTTTCCAATGGCGGTACCCTGCAACTAGAAGGCGCCTTCAATTACACCACGGCCGAACCGCTGAATATTTCGGGGACGGGTTTCGGGGGCGCGGGTGCTATTCAGAAGACCGGCGGCAGCGGCAGCTTGGATGCGCCGATCACGCTCACCGGTCATTCCGCCATCGGCGCTGCCGCGGGGAGCACGCTCACCATCAATCCCAACGTCAACCTCGGCTTCTACAATCTGGCTTTCGTGGGCGCGGGCAACATTGTGGTCAACGGCAACCTGCTGGTCACCACCCCCCCGGCCAACAGCCTTGCGAATTTGAATTCATTGGCATCGGGCAATTATTCATTTACTGCCGCGAGTCAGACGTTTAACGCTCGCGTCGATAATGTCGCCGGCACCGGCTGGCTTTTGATCGGTCGGGGCCGCGAAGGTTGGGAATTCGACACGGATGGTCAGGGCCTAACGACGAACGTGAATCAAAACCTGGGCACGTCCGCCGCGTTTGCCCCGGCGGCCTATAGCGACGCCATCGTCACGGATATCTTGGCGCAGTCGGGTCTTAACGCCTCCAACGTCGAAATGCGTCTTCGTCGCGCGTCGAATGCGGCTGGTTCGGCCTTCCAAGAAGCGCGTTGGCGGAATTTCCCCAGCGCTTGGACGTTGGCCTTTTCCAATCCGGGCGTGGATACCAATTCGGGCGGCTTTCCGATCACATATGAAATTGTCAGCACGGGAGGTGCGCCGGGCGCAACAACGGGCGTGAGCGCCGGCTCAAATACTCGCGATTTTGAATTTGGTGGCAACGATGGTGATCGCGTCTTCACCTGGGGTTGGTCGGGCCACGGGGGCCAACGCGGCTTCTCGTATGGCAATGCAGTGAACCTGGTCGCCGGGCCGAGCGCTGGGAATTTCCTGTGGGAAGCGGGTGGCGAGAACCACGAAATTCCGTACACCGAAATTTATGTCCGCAGCCTGACCCCCGTTGTCTCGGGCGGCAACACCGTCACCCAGAGCGGCACCGGCACCGTGACCTTGGCCGGCAACAATGCTTACGGTGGGATGACAACCGTCAACAGTGGCATCCTTGTCGCTGCCAACAACAATGCTCTCGGCACGACTGCGGCCGGTACGATTGTTTTTCCGGGCGCGACGCTTGGCTTCAGCGGCGGCGTTACCGTCACGGGCGAAGCGATCACCGCGAGCGGCACCGGGGCAGCAGGCCAGCCGGGCGCGATTGTCAACATTGCCGGTGCCAACACGCTGGCCAGCCCCGTGACCGCGACAGGGGCCGAGCTGCGCATCGGTTCTGTCGCCGGAACACTCACGATTAGCGGCAATGTGAACATGACGACAGCTCCTCTGTCCTTCGATGGACCAGGCGCTGTCATCGTCAGCGGCAATATCTTCCAAAGCGCTGCATTGCCGCTCAATGGCGTGACGAGCGAACTGGAAATCTGGCTCGACGCCAGCGACGCCAATGCGGACGGCAGCGTCGTTCCCAATGGCGCGGTCGTCTCGAACTGGCAGGATAAGTCAGGCAAGGACCGGGACTTCAATAGCGTGATTGGCACTCCGAATATGGTCACGAGCAGCACTCATGGCCGGCCCGCCATCATGTTCGATGGCACCGAGGCGTTGCGCACCAACCTCACCAACAATAATCCCCGCAACTTCATCGATGGCAACGGCGAATTCACACTGATCAGCGTGGCCCGTTACTCAGCCGCCGATCGCGAGCGCGTGATTTCGGCCGCTTCCGGGCACAATTGGTTGTTCGGCTTCCACGGCGGCAGCACGAATCGAGGGGGCTTTTATGACGGTTGGGGTTCGCTCGATGCCGCTCCGGTCGGTTACGTCACGGACACTAATTGGCACCTGCACGCCAATCAGATGAACGTCTTCAGCGATGCCAACAATCCGGCCGGCGACTGGTGGCGAGATGGCGTGCGCTTGACCGATGACAGCCGCGGCACGGGCGATGCTTTTGTGAATAACGTGCCAGACGGCTTGTCACTGGGGGCTTGGAATGGCTTGGGCGAAACATCCACAGCGGAAGTTTCCGAACTGCTGATGTTCAACCGCGTATTATCGGATGGCGAGTTGAATCTGATCCAGTCCTATCTGGCCACGAAATATTCCTTGGCCATTCCCGTGCCGATTGGCACGGCGCCGCTGGTCACGAAGCTGGGCACCGGCACCGTCACCTTGTCGGGCAACAATACTTACGCTGTTGCGACGAACGTGAACGCCGGCATGCTGGTGGCCGGTTCTGCCAATGCGCTGGGCACGACAGGCGTGGGCACGACCGTGGCCAATGGCGCCACGCTTGGTTTGACAGGCGGCATCGCGCTCGCCGCCGAACCGATCTTTGCTTCGGGGGCCGGCTTCGGCGGCCTGGGGGCGATTCGCAATCTGGTAGGCAACAACAGCGTGAATAGCGTGATTGCGATGCAAGGGACCGGTAGTTCGGTGCCAGCCTCGGCGGTCACGTTGCAAAACCCCACGGCCAGCTTTTCGCAAGGCGGTTTCAGTCCGGCGCAGTTGATCGACGGCAACCTGGCGGTGAACGCCGGCGGTTGGGCTAACGCCGGTAACCCCGTGGGTAGCGATGCTGTCTTTGAAACATCGGTCAATCTGAATCCGACCGGCAGTCCGACAGACATCACATTCTCGATCTTCAGCGGCGGCTATGGCAATCACACCATCGGTCGCTTCAAGCTATATGCGACGACGGACAGCCGCACTACGTTTGCCGACAGCTTGGACAACGGCGGCGATGTCACCGCCACCTGGATTGCGCTGACACCCGCGCAGGTTTCGGCGGTCAATGGCACGACTCTGACGGTCAACGGCGACAACTCTATCAGTGCTTCGGGCTTGGATCCTTCAACCGACGTGTTCACCATTCGCACGACGACCAGTCTGGCAAACATCACCGGCCTGCGGATCGAGACCATCAAGGACGCGGCGTTGCCAAGCAGTGGGCCGGGCCGGGCGGGGAACGGCAATTATGTGATCATCGAAATGAACGTTAGCGCGGTGACGTATGACACGGCCGATATTACTATCGGCAGCGATGCCGGCATCTTGACGCTTAACGCCAACGTCGCGAACCCGCTGCCGATTTCGACGGTCACGCTGCTGGGCGCGGGCAACATCAATTTCGGCGCGACAAGCGGCATCAATCAGGTATCTGGCGCGACAAATGTCATCAAGTCCGGCACCGGCACCGTGACCAATGCCGGCGCGAACAACAATTTCGCCGGCACGCTGACGATCAACGCCGGAACGTATGTGGTTTCACATGCCTCGGCGCTGGGCACGCTCGCGGCCGGCACCACGGTGAATCCGGGCGGCACGCTCGGCTTCGCCGGCAATGTCGCTGTCGGGGCCGAGCCGGTTACGGTCAATGCGGTGAACGGCAATGTGCAAGATTCCATTGCCAACATCAGCGGCGTCAACACGTTCGCCGGTCCGATCACGCTCGTTACGTTGTCTACGGCGAGTTCGACGACGACGGGAACGATCCTCGGCGGCGATCTGGCAGACGGGCTCGATCTGGTCGGCACGTTCCCGTATGCCGTGAATTTCCGCGGACCGTCGGTTGGCCCCGTGCAAGGCGTGAACTTCATCTCCAGTGAAACTCCCCCGGCCGGATTCACCTTCTCCGCGCCGAATGAAATTCTTAATTACACCAATCCCAACTACGGCGCCACGGCCAACGACAATAACTTGGAAGTGGTCATGCAGTCGATTCGGTGGAACGGCGGCCCGGTCAGTTTCGATCTGGCAGGCCTGAACGTCGGCAACATCTACAAGCTTCAGTTACTCTTCAGCGATGCTTATGGCGCGCCCAGTCGGTTCTTTAACATCATTACCGAAGGCACGACCATCCTGCCGAACTTTACTTCCGGCTCAACCGCTTCTAATCCGGTGGTTACCCGGGTCTATCAAGCGGCCGATGGCGTATTGAATGTGTCCCTCACTCCGGGAGCAGGGCCCGATACCAATCCCATCATCAGCGGCTTTACACTCGAAGATCTCGGCCCCGCTCCACGGCAGGATTTGAACATCCGCTCGGACGCTGGTTCTTTGACCTTGAGCAGCGGCCTTGCTCTCGATGGCTCGGTGCTCACGATCAAGGGCGCTGGAAACCTGACGCTCGCCGGCAATGTTACGCAGGGAGCTGCATCGCAAGTCATCAAAATCGGCGCTGGTACGACAACACTCAGTGGCACGAATTCCTATTCTGGCAGCACCACTGTGAATGGCGGCGTGCTGCAAGTGCAAAATGGGGCGGCGATTCTAAACACCGCCGGACCGGTCAGTGTGGCGCTGGGCGGAACATTCCAACTGCTTACCAGCGAGACGGTGTCTTCGTTTGTCGGTGCCGGCGACATCGGTGTTGGCACGAATGATTCCACGCTCGCGCTGGCTAACAACGTGTTGACGACGACGGCTGGTGCGTCCATCGCCAACGTCACGACCGGCGCTAGTGGCGGCATCGTGGCGGGAACGGCGATTATCGATACCGACGATGACAACAACGTCACTGGCGTCGGCATTTTCCTGCAAGCCGTCAGCGGCGTTGGAACTGGGGCCGATCCCATCGAGACGACCATCACGAACTTTGAGGCCGCGACTGCCACGGGCGGCGTGTTCATCAGCAACACGGGCGCGCTGGGAATTGGCAATGTCACCGTCGCACTGAGCGGTGTTGATGTGACGGGGGCTAGCGGCGCGATTAGTGTGGTCGCGACAGGCTCGATCAACGTCATTAGCTTTGATGAAGACGTTTCCGGCCCCGGCAACATCACACTCAACGCTCAGGGGGCCACGAGCAATCTTACCACCAGCGGCTCGAACTCGATCTCGACGATTCGCAGTTCGGGCGCGGCGGCGTTGGTTTCGCTCAGTGCAGGCCAGGACGTGATCTTGGGGTTGCCCAATCCGCAAGGATATGGCGACACCATTAGCGCAGGTAGCATTCTGGTGAACGCAGGTCGCGACGTTTTGCTGCAGCAAGATACATTCTTGGACGTGAACGGATCGGGCACCAATACGGTTGTCGCAGGTCGCGACATCATCCTGACGAATGATGCCAGTAATTCGCGCTTGACGACTCAGGGCGGCATTATCAGCCTGACTGCGAATCGCAATGTGGTGGCCAATATACTGGGCTTCAATCTCAATACGATCGATTCGACCCAGGGTGGGGCAGTTCCGGCAGGTGCCAATGTCAACATCACGGCCACCACGGGCAACATTAGTTTCGGTGATGGCATCAGCGCTGGTACGGCCGGCAATGTCATTCTGAACGCGCCGCTAGGGACGATCACCGATACGAACATCAACGGCCTGTCGCGAATTGTTGCCAACGGCTTGACGGCCAATTCCGCGACTGGCGTGCTGCTGGAAACGAATGTGAACACGGTCACGTCGGTCACGGCAAGCGGAGCGGGCGCGATCGATCTGCGAGAACTCAATGCAGTGAACCTGGTGACAGTCACGGCCGCCAATGGTCCGTTAACGTTGAACGCCGGCGGAGCGATCACCAATGCGGCGTCGGCGGTGATTGCGGCCAGTGGAGCCGGCATCTTCACGGGGACGAGCATTGCCCTGGGGAACCAAGCGGGCGACAGCGTTAATTTCGGCACGTTGACATTCACAGCCACCGCGGGCGGTGCGACGATTGAAGAGAATTCGGGCATGAACCTGTTGGGTGCGAACACGGCCACCGGGGCCATCGCTCTGACCACGGTCGATTTGGCCGCGGCGGGACAGGACATCGTATTGCCGGCGGGTTCGTCGGTCGCATCATCGGCTAACAGCGTCACGCTGAGCGCTGGCGATGATGCCACCATTGGCGGCAATGTCACGAGCTTCACCACGACCACGATTAATGTGGACGTGGCCAATGCGGATGCTGGCACGGGCGGGGCAGTGACGATTACGGGAGTGATCACCACGCCCGTGGTAGGTAGCGGCGGCGGGGCGTTTTTGAATGGGCAGACCGACAACGACACTTTCACCTTCAATCCGCAGACGACGACGGAGTTCCGCGTGAACGGCAACTTGCCGGTGAGCGTGGCCATTGGCGATGTCCTCGTGCTCAGTCTCGCGGGCACGACCAATCCGAATCTCACGGCACCTGGCACCATCGCGCCCTACACGGGGCCTGGCTCGGGCTCGTTCAGTTTCACAAGTGCTCATCGGCCGGTGTTGTTCACGAGCATTGAACAGAGCACGATCACCGGCAACTATCATCTCACCTACGACAACAGCATCACGCCGGTGGCGAATCTGTTTGTGATGCGGGACGGCACGCAGGCCAACGTGCAACTGCGCGAAGACAACAATGCGGGCGCGGTGATCTTCCAGGGTTCGCTGGCGACGATTCTGTCGTTGCGTGTGCTCGGTAGCGCCGGCAACGACATGGTCACGGTGGACGACCTCAACACCCTGCCCGATTTTGTCAGCACGGTGCCTGGCGTGACCAACAACGCCAACGTGGCTGGCACGGGCGAATTCCTGTTCGATGGCCTGGGGGGCGCCGATACGCTGGTGTACAACATCACCGGCTCGACCGCATCGCAAATCTATGGCATCGGCAATGGCACTGGCGCGGCGGGTCTCGAAGGAGAAGTTTCGAGCACGGCCGCGGGTATTACCCTCGTGAACTACTTCCAGAATGTGGAACTGGTGCAGCGGACGGGCGGCGGTGTGACGCCGGGCACGCTGTCGATTCTCGGCGATGCGAGCGCGAATGTGTTCGCGACGACGGCGAGCGGCGCTTTCACGCGGACGACCGCGACGGGCTATACGCCGTTTGAATTCAGCGGCAATAACTATAGCGGTCTATCGGTGAGCGCCGCGGCGGGGATCGATATGCTTGATCTCGTTGGCATCGGCACGGGTCAAACGAACCCGCTCGCAACGACGCTCGATGGCGGAACCCAAGATGATACGCTCCGCGTGCAGAGCACGAGCGGCAACACGGGCGTCGTGACTTTGATCGGCAATGCGGGGAACGATCTGTTCCAACTATTCAGCGCGACGAACACCGTCGATGGCATCTTTGGCCAGGTGGTTGTCGATGGGACCGATGGCAACGTCGCCCTCAACACCGATACGCTGACAATCATCGATACGGGCGATGTGACAGCGGACAGCGTGGTGATTGCCGCCGTGAGCGCTGGCACTTCGCCCGATTATGGAATCGAAGGAATCAACAGCACTGCCGCGACCAACGACGTCATCTTCCGCAACATTGACGTGCTGAACTACACGGGCACGCAGGGCGCCGACACCATCGATGGCCGGTTTGTAAACACAGTCCCGTTGCATGATCTGACCACCGTTGTCCTCAATGGCTGGCTGGGCGGTGACCAGTTCCTGCTGTTTACGTCGGATCAAGCCGGCGGCACCGGTCCGGGCGTGACGCCGACGGGCATCTCCAGCGGCGTGGCCACGATCAGTTTGAACGGCGACGCGCCCGGCAATCCGAATGGCCTGGATGGGAACGACATCTTCGGTCAAACCGGGCCGGGAATCGTCGGCACCGGTATCGGCAATGTCGGTCTCTTGGTGCCGGACACGGTCCGCGGCCTGCGTCCCAGCATCAGCACCGGAATCGCCATTAATGGTGGTGAGCCCACGGGTCCGGCTGTCCCGACGGGAGATACGGTCGGCGATGTCATTAACCTGGATATCTCCGGCCTGCCTGCCAACACGGCCATGGTCTTGCCGACGGTTTCCGGCGCACTAGTGACCACCGGCTTCCAGCCGTTGTCTTACACGCAGATTGAAGACTTCAATTTGATCGTCAACAATCGGCTCACGAACGTGCAGATGGGTGACACCTTCGTCCGCGGAACCAGTGGTCCAGACTTGATTCAGTTCATGCGGGCCTCGACTCTCGCCGATCCCAATCGCACGCGGGTGCGGGTCAATCAGCTGGTCGTTGACTTCACACTGACGGGTAAGAGCGTGACCTATGCCGGGGCCTCGAACGACTACATCACGCAGTCGAATATTACGCTCCCGGCCGAAATCTACGGCGAAGATGGCGACGATTATATCTCGGGCGGCGTTGCCAATGACTTCATTGTCGGCGGCCTGGGTAACGACGGGATCAATGGCGGCGCCGGCGACAACGTGATCTGGGGCGATAACTCGCCGACGATTCCGACCGATCCGACGCCGCAGGATCTCGCGATCGGCGGCAGAGATACGCTCAGCGGCCTGGGTGGCAACGATGTCTTCTACGGCGGCGGCGGAGATGATGCGGTCAGTGCCGGCGGCGGCAATGACTACGCTTATGGCGGCCAAGGCAACGATCAGCTTGGCGGCAGCGACGGCGACGATCGGCTGTACGGCGGCGCTGGTAACGATGTCATCGGCGGCGGCGCGGGGAATGACCTGGTCAGCGGCGGCGATGGGAACGACAACCTGATTGGTGACACGGGCAACGATGTGTTGCTCGCCGGCAATGGCGCCGACAACCTGGATGGCGGCAACGGCAACGATTTGCTCGTTAGCGGCAGCGTGGCCAACGAAAACAGCACATTCAGTTCGCAGGCCAACACGACGACCTTCAGCGCGGCGACGTATTCGAATCCCGCCGACAACGATGCCGCCCTGATGACCTTGCTCGCTCAATGGGGCGCGGCGAGCAACCGGGCCAGCATCTTAGCCATCACGCATGATGCCGCCAACGACAACCTGTCCGGTGGCACCGGTGACGACGATTTCTGCTGGGAAACGATTGACATTCTCGACGAAACACCGGGCCTGACGCCGGCCGACTACAACGCCTTCGGGATGGGTTCGGATGAGCGGTTTGGGCCGACGTAAGTTCGGGAGATAGGACCACGGAGACGCAGAGGGCACGAAGAAGAGGTGTTACAGCCTCTTCTTCATTTGCGGTTCGGCAATAACCGCGTCACTGTGGGCAATTGTTTCAGCTCCGTGGGAGTCGCCAACGCTCTCGACAGTCGCTAGGCTAGGGAGCGAAGCTAGTCGCGGCCGTCATCCGGATTTTTTCTCGTCTGTCAGGAGCAGCATCATGCTGGGCGTTGGAACCGCAGAAGCAACAATAATGCTGATGTTTCTCGGCGGTTTTGGCCTGCCGCTGGGAGTGCCGCCGCAGCCGGAGAACCCGGCGATGCAGCACGTGGCCCCGGCCAACTGCGTGATCTATGCCACTTGGTCGGGCATGGCGGCGCCGAATGGCAAGAGTCCGAATCAGACGGAGCAGCTATTCGCCGAACCGGAAGTGCAGGAATTTGCTCGTTCGCTGGACAAGTCCCTGGCCAAGTTCATCGCGCACTTTGCCAGTCAGAGTGGCGATCCGAAAGCGGCGCTCATGGCCCGGATTGGTCCGCAGTGGACCAAGACCATCATCACTCGATCCTCGGCAGTCTTCGCCACGAAGCTCGAGACCGACGGCAAGAAATTTATTTTCGAAGGCGGCCTGCTGGTCGATGCGGGCGATCAATCGGTGGAACTCGCGGCCGGGCTAATTGAATTGATGACCACGCCCGATAACCAGCCGCAAGCCGTCACCATCGGCACGAACAAGCTCTCGCGCTTCGCGCCGCAAACGGGCGGACCGATTGAAGCCGAAGTGACCATCGGCGCGGCGGGACCTTATGTGCTGGTCGGCTTTGGCAAAGATTCCGTCGCCGGCATGATCGAGCGCGTCCGCGCCAAGCAAACGCCGGCTTGGCTGACTGCCATTTCCACGCGGTTGCCCGTCGAACGTCGGGCGAGCATTTCGTACATCAACACCCAAGCGATTGTGCAATCGTTCCTGCCCTTGGCGGGACCGGATGGCGCGCGGGTTGCTAAGTCGCTGGGGCTGGATCAGATCGGCGAGGTAATTGCGGTCACCGGTCTCGATCAAGAAGGCATGGTCAGCCGCAGCTTGCTGAAGATCGACGGCGCAGCGACCGGTCTGCTCGCGCTGCTCGATACGAAGGGGATTCAGCCCAATCAAGTCAATTTCTTACCCAAGGATGCGACGTTTGCGACGGCCTTTTCGTTCAACACGCAGCAGGCGTATAGCCTGATCGGTCATCTCATTTCGGAGAACTCGCCGGAAGCAGCCCAGGAGTTCGACCAGGTCGCGCTGCAGTTCCAAAAGATGTTCGGTCTGCGGCTGCAGGAAGATCTGCTTGCCGCGCTGGGCGAGGTGTGGACACTCTCGATGGCGCCGGCCGACGGTTGGCTGGGAGTGACGGCGACCGTTGATGTCCGCGATCCGGCCAAATTGACGACGCTGCTGCAGGGGGTGGAAGGGATGTTCAGCGATGCTCCGCCGGGGAGCAGGGGGCCGAAGATTGAAAGCAGTCAGTTCGAGGGCAACACCATTCAAATGTTGGCCATTCCCGGCGTGCCGTTTCGGCCCGCCTGGTGCTTGACCGGTTCGCGACTGATTGTGGCCCTCACGCCGCAAGCGATCAAAGCTCAACTAGGCGCTCGGCCCGAGGAGATCGGCCTGTTCAATACGCCCAAGTTGGCCGCGGCGTTCGAGGGCGATTCGCGGGTCATCGCGGCCAGCTATCAAGACTCGGCCAAGGTGTTTGAAACTACCTACAGCTACGTCACGCTGCTCATGCCGATGATGATGGACGGGATGAACATGGGCAACCAACGGGGCGGGCAGCCGGCCATGCCGCTGCCGTTTGATTTTGCGGCGCTCCCATCGTCCCGCTCGATTCATCGCCATTTGCGGCCCAGCATTTCGATCACGAAGCGGACGAAAGACGGCGTTGAAAGCGAATCGCGGCAGACCTTTCCCACGCTGAACGTCGGTACGACAGGACCGATTGCGGTCGCGCTGTTATTGCCCGCCGTGCAGGCCGCGCGATCGGCCGCCCGCAGAATGCAGTCGGCGAACAACCTCAAGCAGATCATGCTTGCGATGCACAATCATCACGACACATTTCTCAATTTTCCAGCGGCCTACTCCATGCACAAGGAAAAGAAACCGCTGCTGAGTTGGCGAGTTCACATCCTGCCCTTCCTAGAGCAGCGGGCTTTGTACGACCAGTTCAAGCTCAATGAGCCGTGGGATAGCGAACACAACCTGAAGCTGGTCGCCAAGATGCCGCCCGTTTATCGTTCACCCACCAGCTCCGCCGGCGAAGGGTTGACGACTTACCTGGGCGTAGGCGGCGCTCGCGGAGTTCTCTCGAAGCCAGCAGCAGCTAGCGAGGGACCCGGAATCGGAGTGAGGATGTCCTCCATCACCGACGGCACCAGCAATACCTTGGCCATCGTCGAAGCGAGCGACGCCCGCGCGGTGATCTGGACCAAGCCCGAAGAATTCGTCCCCGATGCCAAGGATCCGTTCAAAGGCTTGCTCGGTATGTACCCCGGAGGCTTCAACGCCGGCTTCTGCGACGGCTCCGTGCGGTTCATTTCTCAGTCGATCGACCTCAAAATGCTGAACTATCTGTTTGAACGGGACGATGGCAACATAGTGAATATTGAGGGCAATTAGCCCTCCTCAATAACGATGCATGCGTGGCGTTACGCGCGCTTGGCTGGCGTTTCACTCTCCGCCCAGTCGAGCGTCGCAAGAATGCCGCGCAGGGGAATGCGGACCCAGGCGGGACGTTGATGCAGGTCGAGCTCGAGTTCCGTCAACCATTTTTCGAGCAGCAGAGCGCTGAGCAGGATCTTTTGATCGGATTCATTGACCGGCAGGAACGGCATGCCGGCAACCGTGGAAGCATAGGAGGGCACAAACGACGCGGCGACCCAGTTGAACCACAGCCGACCCCACAGCCCGAGCCGCTGGCGGTCTTCGTCGCGGATGCTGCCCTGCGAACGGCCGCGACCGGTATTGAGGCCATAGAGAGTCGAGATGGCCGCACCGGCGAAGCTGCTGAGCATGCCCACGAGGTCGCTCAAGGGTGAGCGGCGGATGCGTCGCTCACCGATCGATTGCGTCGGTTGTCCTTCCAAGTCGATAAACACGAAATCGCGGCCCGTGAACAGCACTTGCCCGAGATGGCATTCTCCTTGCACGCGTGTGCGGAACACGGGCAAGTGGCGGTCGATCAACCGATGGAAGCACGCCAACAGCGCGGCTTCGCGATCGATCACTTCCTTCGCCATCGGCCAGATTTCAACCGGCAAAGCTTCGCGCCGCTGCGCCATTTCGAATAACACATCGAGCGCGGTATTGCGCATCTGTTGATACAGCGAACGCTGATAGGGGGGCGAAAACTCCAGCGGCGCGAAGCCTACTCGCTCATGATTTGCAGACAAGGCGAGGTGCAACTCACCGAGCCGGCGGCCTAGCAATCGAACATTGGCTAGATAACCCCCGATCATTTCCTCGGCCTGTTCCGGCAGCGCCGAAGTGGGCGCCAGCGGATTGAAGACGCCGGCCCGCAATGCAGCGTCCGGTTCGGGGAGCGTCGCGACCTGATCATAAAAATCGCTCAGATGATTGAGCGTGTACTGCCAGCCATCCGACTCGTGCGGAATGAACTGCTGCGCGATGGCCAACGTCATCGGTTCCGCTTTGCGACGATGATAGTCCAGTCCCGCGACAAGCGCCGCGACCGGCGCCGCGGCCGGTTGTTCGGCCAGCATGGTTCCGAGTTCTACTTCGGGATGTGGCCCCGCTTCCACACGGCGATAAATCTTTAGCAGCAACTTGCTGCCGAAGTGAAAACAGTGATTGAAATGTTCCGTGGCCACGACGCCGGGTATCGGCAGCGGCTCATCACCGGCGGTTAAAGACTGTCCCGGCATCTGCCAGGCCTGTAACTCTCCGCCCAGCAACCCGGTCGTTCGCGCACCGGATTGCATCGCGGCAACAAGCGACTGAGCGCACGCGGGATCTTCGGAAGCGTCGTATAGCAGACCCAGTGGTTCGTTCGCATTGTTCTTCACGCGGGCCACAATCTTTGCTTGCTGCGCCGCGGGCCACTGGTCGCTGGAATCGGTCGCAGCAAACGCCAGCGGCACGGCGTGCGACTCGGGATCACCTTCATTGAATTCCAGCTCCATGATCGTGAGTTGAACGTGACCGCCGCCGACAGCAATGACATCCCGCAGATGCGTCGCGCGAATCTTGCGCGTCGCCGTCAACTGCGGCATGGTCCGCTGCAGATAATCCCGCAGCGCGTCTGCAACCAGCAATTGGCTGGAGCTGGCGAACAGTTGCTCCCAGCTTTGAGCATTGCGGGGCAGCACTAAAACAGGAACCGAGTGCGACGTATCGGCGCTTGGTGTTTCGGCTTTGATACCAAGCGAAAACCAATAAAAGGCATGCGGGCTAAGGGTCAACACATAGGGCGTCTTGCCGATGAGCGGAAAGGGCGTCTGGCCAAACAGTTCGACCGGCGCGATTCCTTCGTACTGACTCAAGTCAAGCTCGACATACTGCACGAACCGCGACAAATTGGCGACCACCAGTAAGCTTTCGTCCTGATACTTACGCACGAAGGCCAGAATCTTGCGGTTCTGCGGCTCAAGAAATTCAATCGTGCCGCGGCTGAAAGCCTGATGTTGCCGGCGTAGTCCCAGCAGCCGCTTCGTCCACCACAGGAGTGAATGAGCGTTCGCCTGCTGGGCTTCGACATTAATGGCTTCGAAGTGATATTCGGGATCAATGATGATGGGCAGATATAGCTTCTGCGGATTGGCCCTGGAAAATCCCGCGTTGCGGTCGCCGCTCCACTGCATGGGCGTCCGCACGCCGTTGCGATCTCCCAAATAAATGTTGTCCCCCATGCCGATTTCATCACCGTAATACAGCACCGGCGTGCCGGGGAGCGAATAAAGCAGGCCATTCATCAATTCAATCCGCCGCCGGTTGTTGCTCAATAGCGGGGCGAGGCGGCGGCGAATGCCCAGGTTAATTCGGGCGTCGCGGTCGTGCGCGTACGCGCGATACATCGAATCGCGTTCTTCGTCGGTGACCATCTCTAATGTCAGCTCGTCGTGATTACGCAGAAACAACGCCCATTGGCACGAATCGGGAATGGCCGGCGTTTGCTCCAGAATATCGACAATGGGAAAGCGATCCTGAGTGTGCATCGCCATGAACAGCCGGGGCATGAGCGGGAAATGAAAGCACATATGGCATTCGTCACCGTCGCCGAAATAGGCCACCGCATCTTCGGGCCATTGATTGGCTTCGGCAATCAACATCCGGTTGGGAAAGTGCTGCTCGATGTGCGTCCGCACCGCCTTCAAAAAACCATGCGTCTCCGGCAGGTTCTCGCAAATCGTGCCTTCGCGCTCGAACAAATAGGGCACCGCGTCGAGCCGCAAGCCATCGACGCCCATTTCCAACCAAAAATCGATGATCGGAAAAATCGCATCCCAGACGGCCCGGTTCTCAAAATTCAAATCAGGCTGATGCGAATAGAAGCGATGCCAGAAATAGGCTTTGGCAACGCGATCATATGTCCAGTTCGAAACCTCAAAGTCCTGAAAAATGATCCGCGCGTCTTTGTACTTGTCCGGCGTATCATTCCAAACATAAAAGTCCCGCTCAGGACTCCCCGCTGGCGCGCGCCGAGCGCGTTGAAACCAGGGATGCTGGTCGGAAGTGTGGTTCAGCACCAGTTCCGTAATGACCTTTAGCCCGCGGGCATGGGCGGCCGCGAGAAACTCGCGGAACATCTCCATGGTGCCGTACTTGGGATGAATCGAGGTGTAATCGGCGATGTCGTACCCATCATCCCGCAGCGGCGACGGGTAGAAGGGGAGCAGCCAGATCGCGGTGATGCCCAGGTCTTGCAGGTAGTCGAGTTTTTGAGTCAAGCCACGAAAATCACCCGTGCCGTCACCGATGCTATCGTGAAACGCGCGGACGTGCAGCTCATAGATCACCGCATCCTTGAACCACTGTGGATCGCTCATGCTGCGCTCTCCTAACTTACCTTGGTATCACCCAGCGAACGCGCCTTCGGAATCACCAACGGCGCCCGGTCATAGATCGTCGTCAGATTGACCAGCCGCTGTTCGATGCCAGCCGTCAGCGCACCGGGTCGCATCCGCCACCGCCAATTGCCGGTGCCAGTACCGGGCAGATTCATCCGGGCAATGGAGCCTAGGCCGAGCAAATCTTGCAGCGGAATAATCGCCGTATCGGCAACCGAAGCGAGTGCCAGGCGGATCATGTCCCAGTGGACATCGCTGCCATCGCCACCCATGTAACGCAGCGCCAAGCCGCGCTCGCGGGCGACCTGGTCTTCATCGCGAGTCGTGCCTTCGCCCGCTTCGCTTTGGAACCAGCCGACGGTCGTGTCGTTATCGTGCGTGCCCGTGTAGACGACGCACTGCCGCGGATAGTTGTGGGGCCGATAGTCGAGCGATTTCGCATCGTCGCCAAAAGCGAACTGCAGCACCCGCATGCCAGGCAGCCCGAGATCATCCCGCAGTGCTTCGACCGGCGGCGTGATCAGGCCCAGGTCTTCCGCATAAATGGGCAGGCCTCCCAGTTCTTCGCGCAGCGCATCGAACAATTCCCGCCCCGGACCAAGCACCCAGCGCCCGCCGATGGCTGTTGGCGATGATGCAGGGATTTCCCAAAACGCTTCAAAGCCGCGGAAGTGATCGAGCCGCACCAGGTCGAACATCTTGAGGGCCTGCACCATCCGCTTTCGCCACCAACGATAGCCCGTCGCATGCATGCGGTCCCAGCGATACAGCGGGTTGCCCCAGCGTTGACCGGTCGAGCTGAAATAGTCGGGCGGCACGCCAGCCACGACCGTGGGCTGTCCTTGCGCGTCGAGATGAAATAAATCCGGATGCGCCCAGACGTCGGCCGAATCGTGCGAGACAAATATCGGCGCATCCCCCACGATCAAGATCCCGGCCGCACGACATTGCTGCCGAATCGCCTGCCATTGCTGGGCGAAGAGAAATTGAATGAAAGCCTGCCGTTCGATCGCTTGAGTCAACTTCTGCGTTGCCGCCGCTAGCGCCTGCGTATCGCGGGCAGCGACCGCCGGTTCCCAGTCCATCCAACCGCTGCCGCCGTGCGCTTCTTTAAGCGCGCTGAACAGGGTGTAATCAGCCAGCCAATCCGCCTCCTGCTGGCGAAAGGTGGCGAACTCTTTGGTGCGCTGCGGATTGTTGTTCGCTTTGAAGCGACTGAAGGCCAGGTCCAGCAGTCCATTATGGGCCGAGCGCACGAGATCGAAATCAACTTGCGCTTCGTCAGCCGATTGTGGAAAGTCTCCCAACTCGGCCGACGAGAGCCAGCCATCTTCGACGAGTCGTTCCAGGCTGATCAGCAGCGGATTGCCGGCGAACGCGGAATAGCATTGATAGGGAGAATCGCCATAGCCGGTCGGTCCCAGCGGCAGCACTTGCCAGCGGGTTTGTCCCGCGCGCTGCAAAAAGTCAATGAAATCATCGGCCGCCGGACCCAAGTCGCCGCAGCCGTACTTGCCCGGCAGCGAAGTGATGTGGCACAAAACTCCCGCGGCTCGGTTGGCGGAAATGGCAGGGCGGATCATGGTGTCTCCTGACGATTGAAAATCTTGCGCTATTGCAATTTACGCACGAGCAATGATACGGGAAATTGAGCCAGGGCCTGACTCACGTGCAGCCGGTCTCCGGCGATTGTGAGTTCTTGATTCGCAAACACGTTCCGCCAGCCGTCGCCCTGCAGCGCCGCGGGCAACAGCGCCGCGGCGTTCATCCAGACGCTCTCGCCCAGCGGCGCCTGGCCGCCGGGCACGAGCCCCGCGATCAGCCGCGGCACGATCACGATGGCTTGCGACTGCTCATGAATCCGGGCAAAGGCGCAGACATGTTCGGCCTGCGAACCAGTGACTTCCAGCGGCAGATATTGCCCGCTGGTGAACAGTTCCGGAAACTCGCGGCGGAGCGGCAGGGCCTGCTGATGAACGAAAAGTTTCACATTCCCATCGGTCGCGCGATCGACCAGGCCCTTCAAGAACGCCTCGCGATTCGATTCCTGGGATCGCGATTCCAGAGCTGTTAAGCGCCCATTCAGTTGTGGGAAATCCACCGGCCGGCGATTATCGGGATCGACGAGCCGCAGGCTCCAGACTTCCGTGCCGGGATAGGTATCGGGCACTCCCGGGCAAGTGAGTTTCAGCAGCGTTTGTGACAGTGAATTCCACCAACCCCAGCGCATGACCAAATCGGCGAATGGTTCAAAATCAACGCGAAACGCACTGGCCGGTTCGGCGGCGAGAATCGCCTTGATAAAATCGTGCGTTGCTCGCTCATAATTCTCGTTGGGCGCAATCCAACTCGAATTGACCTTCGCTTCTCGTAACGCCTTCGTCATGTACTGGCAAAGACGCTCGATATATTCCTCCAGCGCGGATCCCGTGGGCGAACTCGCGGGCCAGGTGCCGATGAGCGTTTGATAAATCAGGTATTCGTCATTGCGACTCGGCGCCATTTCGCCATCGAGCTTGAACTTTTTACGCTTATTCCAACGGGCCCATTTCAGCGCGCTCTCTTTCCAACGCGAGGGAATCTCCGAGAGTGCGTTAATCCGCGCGCGCACGTCTTCGCTCCGCTTCGTATCGTGCGTCGAGAGTGAAATGAGCGAATGCGGATAGCGGTTCTGCCGATCCAAATTCTGCTGATGAAAACCCGCGACGCTCAAACCAAATCGGCTGGGATCGCCGCCGACTTCGTTCAGCGAAATCAGCCTCACGTAGCGATAGAAGGCGGTATCTTCGACCGCTTTTGCCATCATCGGGCCTGTAAATTGTTGAAAGCGACCAACGAATTGCAAGCGCAATTGCCGTTCTTTCTCGCTCGCCCGATCCAAGCCACGCATCAGCAGCAGGTCGCGAATGAAATCATAGACTTCGGGACTGACTGCCGGGTTCCGACGCTTGGCTCGGGCGACCGCTTGTTCGCTGTAGATGCGATCGCGCTCATGCACCTTCTCGCCCATGGTGTATGTGCGGTAGACCGGGAAGCAGGCCACGATTTCGCGGAGCGCCTGCGTCAAGCCATTGAGCGTGAAGTCGTGCGACCAGCGCTGGCATTCGGAAAGGCGGTCCAGTTGATGACCCAGCGCGTGCGCTTCGCTGGCCATCGACACCTTCATGATCAGTCGTTTGCAGTGGTAGGTCATTTCCTCAAACGACGGTTTTTCGGCGACGAACTTTTCGTAGATGGCGGTGAAGGCCTTTTCGTTCTTCGTATCGACAAACAGGCTGTTCACGTCGGCGAGAAAGTCGTATCCCGACGTGCCATCCACGGGCCAATCTTCCGGCAGCTTCTCGTTTCGCTCCAAAATCTTCTCCACGACCACATACAGCGCGCGCGGTTGCTCGTGCGCCTTCCGGGCTTGATAACTTTTCAACGCCTGGGCGCGGAGCCGGGGCACGAATGACTCCCAGGGAAGGGACGACGAATCACTGATCCGCTGATACTCCGCCCGGCAGAGTTGCAACAACCGTTCGACCTGCAGGTTCCGCAAATAGCTCGCTGGATCGAAGAGCCCGTCGGCATGATCGATCCGCAGCCCATCGAGCCGTCCCTCTTCCAGCAGCTTCAGGACGAAGGCATGAGACCTGGCAAATACCTCAGGCTGCTCCATGCAGACGGCGGCGAGACCATTCACGTCGAAGAACCGGCGATAGTTGATTTCGTCCGACGCAACTCGCCAATGTGATAGACGATAGGCTTGCTCGTTGAGCAGACTTTCGAGCAGATCAAAGCTCTGGGGATTGCCGGCTTCGCCGTTGAAATGCTGCACACTTTGTTGAATGAATTCTAGAATGGCCGGCGCTTGTTCGCACAATGTTCGCAGCCGGCGTTTGATGATTTCTTTCTCTCGATCTCGTTCCGCCCGCTGCGCTGGATCGGTTGTCTCGAGCGGCGGCAGATGATGGAGCGCGGTGAGAATGCTTTGATATTCAAGTGCATCGGCATTCTCGGCTCCGAGCGCGACGAGCAAGTCGTCTAACTGATGATTGAGGACAAGTGCATAAGTGCGAGGCGCAATAGGGAACT
Organism: Anatilimnocola sp.; assembly: GCA_043744755.1. Lineage (GTDB taxonomy): Bacteria > Planctomycetota > Planctomycetia > Pirellulales > Pirellulaceae > Anatilimnocola. The sequence continues at coordinate 3,204 of JAYTUF010000424.1, read as the reverse complement.
GCCGTTCGTAATAGCGCAGCGTGAAGGCACCCTCGGCGAACTCCAATTGCAATTGCTGATTCTCCAGCACCCGCCCGAATTGATCGCCTAGAACGGGGAGCAGCACTTTGTTCACAAGGTCGCTCTTCAGCGGCGACCAATCGATATCGAAATAGCTGGCATACTGCGAGCTGGGACCGTTTTCGAGGACGTCGTTCCACCAGGGATTGTCGTCGCTCGCCACGCCCATGTGGTTGGGCACGAAATCAAGGATGTGCCCCATCCCTGCTTGACGCAGCGCGGCGACGAATTGATCAAATTCCGGCTCGCTCCCAATCTCAGGATTGAGCAGGCCATGATCGACAATATCGTAACCATGCTCGCTTCCCTTCACTGCCTTGAGATAGGGAGAAGCATAGCAATGGCTGATGCCCAGCCGCTGCAGATAGGGGACGATGGCCGTGGCGTCGGCAAAGCGGAATTGGTGACGAAGTTGAAGCCGGTACGTCGCAACCGGTTTCGCGAGAGCCGCGGCCTGGCGCTCCGCGACGGCCATCACTTCCGCGGCGAGTTCGCCTTCGACATCGACAGTGGCGTCGGTGATCATTGGCTGCTCACCAGCCAGTGGTGGTTTTTCAACGAACAAAGTTGCCGGTTCATCAAGTTCAGCGGTTGGCAGGGCTGGCATTTAATAGACCTTGCTTAGCACGATTCAGGGGGCAAAACCAGGAGGCAGACCGCGCGCAGCCTCGGCGTGGCTGCCCCGTTTATGCAAAGTCTGTGCCGGTACTTTCTTGTTCTCCGCGACTGCATCCGTTAAGCTGCTGCGCGGCTGCGGATGCAAATAGTCCCTGACGCGCGACCTCCTGACTCCTGTCCCCCGACCCCTGTCTCCCCGTCCCGGAGTCCCCTCCTGTGCAATTGGCTGAAATGAATTGGCCCGCGGTGGCCGCGCTCCCCAAATCGACGCCGGTCGTTATTCCCATCGCCGCGCTCGAACAGCATGGTCGGCACATGCCGGTCTTTACTGACAGCCTGCTGTTGGGCGAAGTGATTCGCCGAACGGCGGAGCAACTCAAGGATAACGTGTTGTTCACGCCGCTGATGTGGCTCGGCAATTCTGATCATCATCTGGACTTCGCAGGCACCATGTCGGCGGCGCCCCGACTGTATCTCGATCTGCTCGTGAACATGGTCGAGAACATGCTCACGCACGGCTTCCAGCGCATCTTGCTGATCAACGGTCACGGCGGCAATCATGTGCCGGGGCAGCAGGCGGTGTTCGAGTTGCGGCAGAAGCATCGGCAGCGGAATGATCTGCTATTGCTCATGGCAACCTATTGGCTACTGGGCGGCAAGCCTCATGAGCATGATAAATCGCTCGAACAAAACCGCCTGGGTCACGCCTGCGAGTGGGAAACTTCCATGATGCTGCGGATTCGCCCGGAACTTGTCGGCGATCTGACGAAGACCACCCGCGTCGAATGGGGCAACCCGTTTGAACCCGGTAGCCGTGGCTGGATCACCAAGGAACGCACACCCACCGGTCACATTGGCTATCCCACGAACGCCACGGCCGAAAAGGGGGAAGCGATTTTCAAAGTATTCACCGCCGACGTGGTGGCCTACATCGAGCGGATGCTGGCTTGGGATGGTCAATCATGGAACGGCTAAGTTTCGAGGCATCCGGTGGCCGTTCCGTCTCCTGGAAGTGGACGATCTGCGGTCTGCTGTTCCTGGCGACCATGCTGATGTACATGGATCGCCAGACGCTTTCGCAAATGTCGAAGCGGATCAAGAACGAATTTGGCATCTCCAATGAGCAATACGGCAAGCTCGAATGGGGCTTCGGCATGGCCTTCGCCGCGGGAGCGCTCTGCAACGGCCTGCTGGCTGACCGGGTGAGTGTTCGACTGTTGTATCCCGTGATGCTCATCGGCTGGTCGCTGGCGGGCGTCGCCACTGCTTGGAGCAAGGAATTGGGAGCGGCGCTCATTCCTGTCGTCGGCGATGGTCATGCATTTTTGGGAATGACCGGCAAGTCCAGCGATGCGGGCTATTTGGGACTCTTTCTCTGTCGCGTCGCGCTGGGATATTTCGAAGCGGGGCATTGGCCGTGCGCGCTCATCACGACGCAGCGATTGCTCAGCGGCTCCGATCGCGCGCTAGGAAACAGCGTATTGCAAAGCGGGGCGTCGATTGGCGCCGTGCTCACGCCCCTCGCCGTGATGTTGATGCTCACCGACCAGCAAGGAAGTTGGCGGCGGCCGTTCGTCGTGATTGGCCTGGCGGGGATGACGTGGGTAATACCGTGGCTGCTGCTGATTCGCGATTCCGATTTGAAGTTACCGGCCGCGGAGCCGAAGTCCGCGACCAATTTGCTGGTGCCCTCGATTTGGACTCGGGCGGTTTTGCAAAAGATTGCGGTCCTGCTCTCGATTGTGGTCACCATCAACATGACCTGGCAGTACCTGCGCGTCTGGATGCCCCTGCTCTTGCAAGAAGAGCACGGTTATAGCGAGAAGTTCACGTTCTGGTTCACGGTCGCCTTTTATTTGGTCGCTGATATTGGCTGCATCGCGGCGGGAGCGGCAGTCAAGGATTTTTCCGCGCGAGGCTTGTCGCTCAACCTCAGCCGCATCACGGTGTTTGCCTTAGGCGCGCAAGCCTGCATGTTGACGGCAGTGGCTGCCAGGCTGCCGGCAAGTTGGTTGCTGCTCGGCGTGCTGCTTTGCATTGGCGCCGGGACGCTCGGATTATTTCCGGTGTATTATTCGCTCTCGCAGGACTTGAGCACTCGGCGACAAGGGATGGTGACGGGTCTCTTCGGCGCGACGACTTGGATCATCACTTCATACATGCAGCCCTTGATCGGCCGCAGCATCGATCAAACGCACTCGTATGCCTCCGGCCTCTTTTGGATGGGCATGGTTCCCCTCTTCGGCTGTCTGATGTTTGCATTGCTTTGGCCGGATGACCCGTCTGAAACACTCCCTCGCACCGATATTCCGGGGAGAAGGGGCCGGAACTAAACAATGTCCCTCTCCCAGCCCGCAACAACCACGCTCGTCATGTCGCCGGCAGCTCGCCGACTGATCTTGGCCGCCGCGTTCATGGGTTGGATGTTCTCCGGCGTGCAGATGGCAGTGATGACGGCCTCAGCCCGTTCTGCGACGACGGAGTTTGTGCGGCGAGGGCAGCTCTCGCATGAAAGAGTGTTTGAAC
>JAYTUF010000423.1:0-6959 GCA_043744755.1 Anatilimnocola sp. | reverse complement strand
CACCAAACGCTACGAAGTTCTCGACATCATATAGCCGCGATTGCCCCCTGGACGGCCATGCATATTCGGTCAAGTTCCTCAATCGTCACGCTTAGCGGCGGCATGATCACCACGATATTACCGAGCGGACGAAGCCAGACGCCTTCGGTAAGCGCGTGATCGCAAACGCTTTGGCCACGGCGTTCGTTCCAAGGAAAAGGCGATTGCGTTTCGCGGTCTTGAACAAGTTCGATGCCAGCAATCAGGCCCAGTTGCCGCACGTCGCCAACGTGCGGGTGATTGGCGATCCGTGCGAGATGTTCTTGCAATCGCGCAATCTTCGGCAGCATGTTTGACAGTGTTTGTTCCTGTTCAAAAACTTCCAGCGTCGCGACCGCCGCGGCAGCGCCCAGTGGATTGCCGCCGTAGGTGTGGCCGTGAAAGAAAGTTCGCGAGGATTCGTAACTGCCGAGAAACGCCTGCCAGATGCGATCCGTCGCGAGCGTTGCCGCCAGAGGCAAGTAACCGCCAGTCAGCCCCTTCGCCAGACAGAGCAGGTCGGGCGTGACACCTTCGTGCTCACAGGCGAACATCCGGCCGGTGCGTCCCATGCCGACGGCCACTTCGTCGGCAATCAACAGCACGTTGTACTTCGTCGTCAACTCACGCAGGCCACGCAAGAAGCCCGCCGGATGCAAGATCATCCCCGCAGCGCATTGCATCAGCGGCTCGATTACCACCGCAGCCAGTTCGGCATGATATTGCTGCAGTGCTTGCTCGACCAGATTCAAGTAGTAGTCGGTTGCCGTCGCGCGCCTGACACCAGCCGGCAAGCGATAGGTGGTCGGCGTCGGCAGCCGCAACACATCAAATAACAGCGGCCTGAACATGGCATGAAACCGCAGCACGCCGCCAACGCTGACGCTCCCCAGCGTGTCGCCGTGATAGGCATTTTCAAATGCAAGGTACTTTGTCTTGCCTGGCTGCGCATTCTCGCATTGCTGCCAGAATTGAAACGCCATTTTGAGCGCCACTTCCACCGCGGTTGCGCCGCTGTCGGAAAAGAAGACGTGCTTCAACCCGGGCGGCGCGATGTCTGTCAGTCGCTTCGCCACTTTCACTGTCGTGGGATGGGCCATGCCGAGCAGCGTGACGTGCGCGACCTGATCGAGCTGCCGGCGGATCGCGGCGTCGATGTGCGGATGCCGGTGGCCATGCACGTTGCACCACAGGCTGCTCACGCCATCGAGATAAGCCCGCCCGTCGAGATCGTACAGCGTGCAGCCTTCGGCCCGCTCGATCAAAAACGGCTGATGCTCCGCCATTTGCGTGAAGGCGTGCCAGACCAACTCCCGGTCCCAGGACTCCAGCTCTTCGCGAGTCGGCTCGTCAGCAGGTGGCTCGTCTACCATTTCACGGTAACAGGCTGTCCCACCCGCACCCCGAGCATTATTTTCGCGCTATCGCCGACGATCACGAGTTCCAAAACGCCGCCGGGCGTAAACTGGGCGAGCAATGTCATGGGCGGTTCCTGGTGGTCAGGCGTGAACAGGCCCATCGTTTGATGTTCGTCGCAGGTGATGACGACGGACGGATCGCGGGGGACGGTGCGCAGCATTTCGGCTGAAATGTCCGTCACGAGGTTCCCCTCCTCGCTGTAGGAAACCACTTTGCCTTCGATCTGTCCGGGCACTAGCTGCACTCCGCGCGAAGGGTGAGAGGTTGCGAAGCGGGTGTTCACGCCGCGACATTCTAAAACGCCGCTAGCAGGGAGCCAAGCCGCCTTTCGAGACTATTCACAACATTTTCAAGATTGACGCAGCGCCGCTCGGTTGGAATTCCCGCCCTGCCCTGTTCCTCTGAACTTTGAACCTTAAACTTGAAACCTGCCTGCATTCTGAAATCTGAAATCTGAAATCTCCAATCTGAAATCTCCAATCTGAAATTCCCATGTTCCTCACCTTCGGCGAAGTCATGGCCCGGATCGCACCGCCTGGGCATTTGCGCTGGCCACAATCGCTGCCGGGGAGCGTACATGTCACCTGGGGCGGCGGTGAAGCCAACGTCGCTGCGTCGCTGGCCATGTTCGGATTGCCCGCTCGCTATCTCACGGCGCTTCCCAAGCAACCGGTGGCTGAATCACTGGTCAGTTCGTTGCGGGGCTTGGGCGTCGATGTCTCGCAAATCTATTGGCGGAAAGAAGGTCGTCTCGGGCTGTACTTTGTGGAAGTTGGCGCTAATCAACGCGGCAGCACGGTGCTCTATGACCGCAGCTACAGCGCCATCAGCCTGGCCGCGGCGGAGGAATATGATTTTGAAGCGGCGCTGCAGGACGTCCATTGGCTGCACGTCACTGGCATCACGCCGGCCATCAGCGAAGCGGCCGCACGCGCCAATCAGCGGCTGGTCGAACTGGCTCACTCGCGCGGTGTCACCGTTTCGTGCGATCTCAACTTTCGCAAGAAGCTGTGGAACTGGCGTCCTGGCACGAAGCCGAAGGATTTGGCGCAGGAATGCATGAGCCAGTTGCTCGCCCATGTTGATCTGGTGATTGCCAACGAAGAGGACGCCGCCGATGTGCTGGGCATTCACGCGACCGGCACGGATGTCTCGCAGGGTCACATCGCAGCCGCTGCTTATGAGCAAGTCGCGCGGCAGATGGTGGCTCGCTTCCCGAACGTGAAGCGCGTCGCCATCACGCTCCGCGAAAGCCTCTCCGCCGATCACAACAACTGGGGGGCGATGCTGCTCGATGTCGCTGCGAATCGCATCTGCTTCGCGCCTCTCGATGCGAAGGGTAACTATCAACCTTATGAAATCCGCAACATTGTGGATCGCGTCGGCGCCGGCGATTCGTTCGGCGCGGGATTGCTTTACGCTCTCAACACTCCCAACCTGGCTGCGCCCGACCAAGCCATCGCCTTCGCCGTCGCTGCCAGTTGCCTCAAGCACTCGGTGCAAGGCGATTTTAACTATGTTAGTGTGGAAGAAGTGAAGGCGCTGCTCGCGGGGAATGCCAGTGGGCGCGTGCAGCGGTGAGGCTTTGACGTTTTGAGGAAGATAGTTGTCATGTCAACATCAACACCACCCAATTCTCAGCGATTACTGATCCCCCAACTTGAACCCGGAGATCGGTTGACACGCGACGAGTTTGAACGCCGCTACGCTGCGATGCCGAACCTGAAAAAGGCCGAATTGATCGAGGGAGTCGTTTACATGCCTGCCGCTGTTCGATTTTTTCGCCATGGGCGACCACACAATTACCTGAGCCATTGGGTAGCGAGCTATGTGGAGGAAACTCCCGGCGTAGACTGCGCTTCCGATTCCTCGGCACGCTTGGACTTAGATAATATGCCGCAGCCTGATGCGATGTTGCTGATCTTGCCAGAGTGTGGCGGTCAATGCCAAATCAGCGACGACGACTATGTCGAAAACTCGCCCGAGCTCGTGGGAGAAGTGTCGGCCAGTACTGTCAGCTTTGACCTACACACGAAGCTAAACGTCTACCGTCGTAATGGCGTGCGCGAGTACATTGTCTGGCGAGTACTTGATCGACAGATTGATTGGTTCGTTCTGCGCAGTGGCGAGTTTGTTCGCTTGGAACCTGACCAGGCCGGAGTGTACAAGAGCGAGGTGTTTCCGGGACTGTGGCTGCGCGCCGCAGCTCTCATCGCTGGTTCACTGAAGAAAGTCGGGCAGACGCTTAGGCAAGGCATTGCGACTCCCGAACACGCCGCCTTCGTGCAACGGTTGAACTATCGCTTGCCCGAATAAAGCACTGCTAGTGGGCCCATCCGCGTGCCAATCGCTCTTTGCTAGAATTAAAAGCTTCGTTGCTTCCACCGCTTCCATAGCGTGGAAAGTCGTTCCGCAGTTCTCTGAATTCTGGCGAATTCAGCTACGTTTTGGGAATCGCTCGCACTCATGTCGCACGACCGTTACGAAAATCCGCTCATCTCCCGCTATGCTTCCGCGGAGATGGGGGCGCTATGGAGTGAGCAACGCAAGTTCAGCACTTGGCGGCGGCTGTGGGTGATTCTGGCCGAAGCCGAGCAGGAACTTGGGTTGCCAATCAGTAGCGATCAGATTGAAGAGCTGCAGTCGCAGGTCGATAACATCGATTTTGTCGCTGCCGCGAAGTATGAAAAAAAGCTGCGGCACGATGTGATGGCCCATGTGCATGCCTATGGCGATGTCTGCCCGAGCGCGCGGGGCATTATCCATCTGGGCGCGACCAGTTGTTATGTCACCGATAACGCCGATTTGCTCCTGCTGCGCGAAGGACTGCAACTCGTCGCTCGGCGGCTGATGAGCGTGATCGATCTGCTCGCGAAATTTGCCGTGCAGCAGCGCAACGTCGCGTGCTTGGGCTTCACCCATTTGCAACCCGCGCAGCCAACGACGGTGGGCAAGCGAGCCTGCCTGTGGGCCTATGACCTGGTGCTTGATCTGCAGGAAATCGAGCATCGCATTTCGCAACTGCGAGCCCGCAGCGTGAAGGGGACGACCGGCACGCAGGCCAGTTTTCTCGCGCTGTTTCACGGCGATCATGCCCAAGTGCGGCAGTTGGAAAGGCTCGTTGCCAAGAAGATTGGTTTTGAGGAAAGCTATGCCGTCACGGGCCAGACCTATTCGCGCAAGATCGATTCGCAGATTGTCGATGTCCTCTCAGGCATCGCCCAGTCCGCTCATAAGATGACAACCGATCTGCGTCTGCTTGCTTCGCGCAAGGAAATGGAAGAACCATTCGAAGCCGATCAGATCGGCAGTTCGGCGATGGCTTACAAACGGAACCCGATGCGCAGCGAACGAGTTTGCGCTCTTTCTCGATTTGTGATCAGCCTGCAATCGAGCACGGCGAACACTGCGGCCGTTCAATGGATGGAGCGAACACTCGATGATTCCGCCAACCGCCGGTTGGTTCTGCCACAAGCGTTTCTCGCCATCGATGCCATTTTGATCCTGCTGCAGAACATCAGTTCCGGCCTGGTCGTCTACCCGCAGGTCATCGCCCGTAATCTGCTGGAAGAGTTGCCCTTCATGGCGACCGAAAACCTGCTGATGGCCGCTGTCGAGCGGGGCGGCGATCGGCAACACCTGCACGAAGTCATCCGCCAGCACAGCCAGGCCGCGGCGGCGGTGGTGAAGCAGGAAGGTAAACCGAATGATTTGCTCGAGCGACTGGCAGCGGAACCAGATTTTGCCAGCGTTGATTTGCAGGCGACGCTCGATCCAGCGCAGTACGTGGGGCGGGCACCGGAACAGGTGACGGAGTTCGTTGCGGAAGTGATCGAACCGATTCGAGCGCGGTATGCCAATCAAGGCGAGCTGTCCGCGGAATTGAAAGTTTAGGCAGGCTGGGTCGCGGGCTCAACCGCGAGCGTAACTTTGCCGGCGGACTGGGGTTTAACTCGCGTGGGGTTTGAGTTTCTTGCGCGCCGCGCCGTCGTTGTTTTCCAAAGGGAGTTTTTGGCATGAGTTTTCGCACTTGGGTACTCGCCGGTCTGGCGGCCAGTGGTTGGGGAAGTCTGAATCAATTGGCACAGGCTGAGAATTGGCCGCAATTTCGCGGGCCGACGGGTGCCGGGCTCGTGAATGAGCAGAAGCTGCCCGCCGAATGGGGCAACGATAAGAACATCGCCTGGAAAGTGGAAGTGCCGGGGGCGGCCTGGTCGCAGCCGGTGGTTTGGGGCGACAAAATCTTTCTGACGACGGCCATCACGGAAAATCAAACCAAGCCCAAATCGGGCGGCGGCGGATTCGGTGGCGGGGGGTTCGGAGGTCGTCCGCCCGGTGGTGGTCGTCCGCCTGAAGGCAGCGATACGCCTCCGGCTGGTGGCCGCCCGTCCGGCGGACAACCTGGCTCGGGTCGTCCCGGCGGTTTCGGTGGTGGCTTTGGTGGCCGGGGCGGCAGTCCACCCAACTCAGTCTATCGCTGGAAGGTCCTTTGTTTGGATCTCGCGACGGGCAAAGTCTTATGGGAGAACCTCGCCAAAGAAGCCAAGCCGACGATTGCGATTCATAGCACGAATACGTATGCTTCCGAAACTCCCATCATCGATGGCGAACGCTTGTATGTTTATTTCGGCATGACCGGCCTGTTTTGCTTTGATCTGGAAGGGAAGCAATTGTGGAGCAAGGAACTCGGCTCATTCACCATGATGAATGGCTGGGGCGCGGGGAGCTCGCCGGCCATTGATGGGGACCGGATCTTTGTGCAGTGCGATAACGAGCAGAAGTCGTTCATTGCAGCCTTTGATAAGAAGACCGGCGACGAACTGTGGCGCACGCCCCGCGATGAGAAGTCGAACTGGTCCACCCCGTTTGTCTGGAAGAACAAGGTTCGCACGGAATTGGTCGCGGGGGGCGGCACGAAGATGCGCTCGTATGATCCGGCCACCGGCAAACTGCTCTGGGAACTGGGCGGCAGCGTCAGTCGGTGCTCGGCCACCCCGGTGGGTGACGCTGACTTGCTATTCGTCGGCTGTGGCGGCGGCATGGGCGGCAATGGTCCCCTCTCCGCGGTGAAGGCCGGCGCGAGCGGCGAGATCACTCCCACCGGCAGCGACGACACCAGTCAGGGCGTGGCCTGGACCGTCGATCGGGCCGGTCCGCCGATGGCTTCCCCCCTGCTCTACCGCGGCAACCTGTATGTCCTCGATCAACGGGGCGGCTTGCTCAGTTGCTTCGACGCCAAAACCGGCAAGCAGCACTACAAGCAGCGGATCACTGGTGCGAAAGGCTTTACTTCATCGCCTTGGGCTGGCGATGGGAAGGTCTTCTGCCTCGATGAAAGCGGTCAGACGTTTGTGATCGAAGCGGGCGACGAATTGAAGTTGCTCGCGACGAACAAACTCGATGATATGTTCTGGTCATCGGCCGCGTTTGCCGGAGACAACCTGCTGCTGCGGGGCATTGATCGGTTGTATAGCATTAAGCAATAAAAAAACGGTAACCGCGGTTTGTCAAAGAGCCGCGCA
>JAYTUF010000422.1:0-1821 GCA_043744755.1 Anatilimnocola sp. | reverse complement strand
TGCCAAGGATGCGACGAACACGGTCGATGAGTTCCAACGGATTGTCGCGGGTCCATATGGCGGCTGGGCGGCCGGCAATGGCATGTTGCCGCTCAATGAAAGCCTGGCAATGTCCGACTGCAAAGATGGGACTGCCAACACGATCATCGTCGGCGAAGTCTCCGACTGGTATTACGACGATGCCGGGAAGAAGTTCAATCCCGCCCTCGGCGTTTCAGATGCGGGCAACGGACCGAACCTTGCTGCCGGTTGGCTGGCGGGAACAAATCTGGATTTCGCGATCAAGCAGAACGGCCCGGTCATTCCCGCCGATCGGGTTCTCAACCTGATCACCATCGAACACGCCGTCGGCCTCAACAACCGCGGCGGCAAGAAAGACACGCATCCGAATTGGGGCACCGCCGGCATCGGCAGTCGTGGCCTCAACAACCCGCTTCTGTCGGCTCATCCCGCCGGCGCGATGGTGGGCTATCTCGATGGCCATGTGCAATTGCTGACGAAGCAAACCAGCCCCTATGTCCTCAAACGCCTCGCCATCCGCGACGATGGCGGTATGCTGCCGGATTTTTAGTTTGACGATTGTAGGGAATGTACGAATGGCAACGCATCCATTGGTGTTGCCGAGACGTGATCCCGCGTTAAGCTACGGTGGACTTTCGCCGCGGTAGCGGCCATGCTGAAGGGTGTATCCTTAGGTAGCATGAGGGAGGTGGTTCCATGTCTCAATTTACAACTACGAAGTCACTACTCTCAGGCCTCGTGCTCGCCGCAATCGCCGGGTGCGGCTACGATCCCTATCCCACTCCCAAGCCGGTCCGAACGCCGGGGATCGATTCGCCGCTGACCGTGAGCGTGCAGCGGGCCACATACGAAACGAGCTTGACCAATGGAGCTGCGCCGGCACTACAGGTGGTTCGCACCATGACGCCTGCGATCAGGCCCTACGAACAATGGACCGAGCAGGAGGCCGCCGCCGATGCACTTGGTCGGATTGGCCCCGCGGCGATTCCACATTTGCAGCAGGCGCTGCGCAGTCCCGACCGGCAGGTGAAAATTCAGGCGGCGGACGTCCTCGCGCGAATGGGCTCCGATGCCAAGCCGGCGGTGAGCGACCTCGTCGCGCTGCTGGACGACCCCGATCCAGAAATTCGCAAAGTCGCCACCCGCACGCTGGGCCGCATTGGCCCCGATGCTGCCGCGGCCGTTCCCGCGCTGATGCAATCCCTGCTGCAGCCCGAGCCGGTATTGCCTCCCATAGCGCCGGCGTCGTTGCCTGAGCCGGGCTTACTGCCACGAAACTAGGCGGTCTCGACCATGCCGGAGAAGAGCGTCAGCCTGCACATTCGCATCGCGCCGGAGGAAGTCAGTCTCTGGCATTTGCCGCTGCGCGATCGCGGGCTGGGCGCTTGGGTGGCGATGTGCATTCCGCTGCTCGCGGGGTTGCTCATCGCCTGGCGGTTCGATCAATGGTGGGCCGGCGTGATTGTGGGCGTGGTCGGTTACGCCGCGATCTGGCGGAACTGGTTGCCCGTGCAAGTCACACTGAGTGCGACCGGCATCAAGGAACACTGCCTGGGCTTTGAGCGGCGGATCAGTTGGACGGCGATTCGCTCGTTTGAAATCCGCCGACATGGACTGCTGCTGTTGCCCGATGAAAGACTGACGCGGGTCGCGCCGCTGCGCGGGCTGTATTTGCACTGGGGTCGGCACAAAGCCGAGGTGCTGGCTGTCGTCGAATACTATCTGCAAGCCTGGGCCGGCAGCGCGCCGCCGAGCACGCAAATCCTGCCGCGATTGACGGTTTGAGGTTTAAGAAATCCG
>JAYTUF010000421.1:0-1825 GCA_043744755.1 Anatilimnocola sp. | reverse complement strand
CAAACAGACTGCCGCCGGCCGAACCGAGCGCAGCCACCGCAGCCCCGGCGGCGGTCACGCGCAGGAAATCACGCCGGCCCAGTTCCGCCCGCGATGGTTGCGGGCGAACGGCTGCATATTCATTCGATTCACAATCGGGACAACTGCGTTGCGGCTGGCGCATGACAAATTCCTTGAAACGGTAGGGGAACAGGCGTGTTCTCGACGCCTGTCAATATATGCCTGTACCGGGCGACAAGCTACCAAGCACTACCGCCGTCGATCGCCGCGACCGCCTTCGAGATACTTGATGTAGTTGCTCTCAAACACTTCGCGCCCAGCGGGATACACCAGCGTGATGCCCGCCGCAGTCATCAGGGTGCGGGTGCGATTGCTCGTGGGGAACTCGGCGTCGCTGATCGAGCCATCTTTGTCGGTGTCGTAACGGTCGAAGACGATTTTGGCAGCGGCAGCGGGAGTGGTGGCAGCGAACGGCACTCGCTCGCTGAACCGTGAACTGATGAGCGAGCCACTCACATCGGGCCCCTTGGGACCGACCAGAGCCTGCCACGCCTTCCGCTGTTCTTCGCTTAAAAGGGCGAGAACCTTTTCTTCCTGCTGCTTCTTGAGTTCAGTCGATTTCTCACGCAACGTGGTATTAATTTTAGCTGTGTCCTCGGCTGTGTTGCGTTGCTGCGAAAAAATCTCGGATAGTGCGGTGCGCGACGTGGCAATTGACTCTTCATTCTGCTTTTGGATCGCGGCGACTTGCTCGGCGGTGACCTTCAGTTGCGCCACAATGTCCTCGCGCGTGAGCGCCGTCATGCCCGCTTGCTGCAATTCCAGTTGCTTCATTCGCGCCTGCTGTTCGGCAGTGAGGACGGCCAGCACTTTCTCATCGATGGCTCGGAGGATCGTCGTCGTAGCTGTCTCCGCGGTAATCTTGGTGCGCTGCTCGGGCGTCAGTTGCAGATCGTTTTGAACCTCCGTATTGCGGGCCAGACTAGTAATCCGCGTCCCGGTGATATAGGAGCCGCCGCCACTGCTGGGCAAGGCAAAAGGATCACCACCATTAAGGCCGCGACCTGGGCCACCCGTCCCCGGCGGGCCGCCACCGCGGCCAAACGACGTGATGCGGCAATTGGGTAAGGCCGTCCGCAACGAGCCTATGCCTTCCGTGGTCAGCCCCGATGTGGTGATCGTCATCGAGGTCAACTTTGTCAGACCCTTCAGATGTTCCAAACCCGCATCGGTAATCTTCGGACTGCTGATACTGAGATTCGTCAAGCGCTCGCAAGCGGCCAGGCCCTTCAGTTCTTCGTTCGTGCATTCGGTGCCGAGTGTCAGGGAGAGAATTCGATATTCGCCATCGACCTGCGCCCGACCGCCAAGCTTCGCAATGGCAGCTAGTGCATCACGCTCCGCTTTCGGCGGTGCGACAAACTCATCCGCACCAGTCGCCACAGCGCTAAGCGCCGAGAACACGAACATCAATGCTATACACGCCGCTGGCTGGCAAAAAACTAGTCGTCGCATCGCTTGACTCCTGCCGTAAACCGGCAAAGAAAGGTGAAAGTCTGGTCCCGCCTGTAAATAATCATTGCCGCCTTTCAAAGTATCGGGATTCATCTCGCAGGATGCAAGCGATTTCAACCCCTATTTTGCCCCAGCCAAGTTAGCGCAACCACACTCAATTCTTGTCAATGACTTAGGTATGATAGGGCCACTGATAAGACGAGATCCTGACCCGAATGGCACTGTCGCCATGTGGGATGCGCGCAGAGTGGTCTTGGGCGGAGGAGAGAGTTTTTGTTAAACTCTCTCCTGCCAGGTTGGTATTGTGATA
>JAYTUF010000420.1:0-6989 GCA_043744755.1 Anatilimnocola sp. | reverse complement strand
GAATCTTCACGCCGGCCGCGATTACATCGCCGGTCGAGACCACGTCCACCGGTTGACCATCGATGAGCGCCCGGCCGCTGGGACGAAGAATGGTTGTCGTCTTGCCGATTGTGCCGATGGGGATTTTTTTGGCGGCGGGGATTTGCGGCTCAACTCCATCATCGGCGTAGTCACCCTCGTCGTCATGCCCAGGTGAAGCAACCGGCGCGAGAATCAACTGGCTGAGCATTGGAATGCGGCCGAGATAGGTCGTCATCCCATAAGCAATGAACAGGAAAATCACGCCCGACGAGAGGAGCGTGGCGATCGCTCCGGTTGTGATTTGCAGGTCATGCGCCGTCTCGGGCAAGATAAACGTCTGACAGGCGAGGATGATCGAAATGCCAATCATCAGCAGTCCCATCACGCCGGCGACGCCAAAGCCGGGGAGCACGAACAGCTCGATGGCGAGGAACGCGATGCCGACGAGGAACAGCACCACTTCCAGCCAACCCGAGGTGCCGCCGAGAAAGCGGCTCCAGTAGAAGAGCGAGAAACAGAGCAGGCCGATCAGTCCGCCGATGCACGTTCCCGGCGCACAACATTCATACAGAATGCCGACGAGCCCGATCACAAACAGCAGTCCCGTGACCCACCACAGGTTCAATACATAAACCGTCTTATCGACGCCATCCACGCGATAGGTCTGCCACTTGCCGGCGACGTCGTAGCGGGCTTTCAACTCGTCCAGATCAGCGACCGTGCCTTCGGCCAATCTTAGTTCGACCGCCCGCGTGCCGGTGACCGTCAGGAAGCTTCCCTTTTTCGATTCCAGCACCAGCTCGCGCTTCTGCCAATCGGCAGCGTCGACTTTGGAAGTAACTTCGGTTTCGGAGAAGAACTCTTCGGCGTTGGTTCGCTGATTGACATACCGAAAGACTTCCAGGTTCAGATCGACCATGGCTTCGGCCAGCGCCGGCGGGCGCTTGTGATCGGCGGCCAGCTCGCGCATTTCCACGACGAGCGGGCTGCGGACTTTTTCCGGCGCGTGGCGGAACATGAAATTCTCATCGAGAAAGATCACGCCGACATCGCCAACCCGCGCTGAAGGTCGCAGAATGATCTCGTCACAACCGAGCGAGACAAGTGCCGCGCCGCTGAGTGCTTCGCGGGGGATGTAGGCGACGGTGTGGATGCCGGGAAGGTTATTGAGCTTCTGCGCGATGTTGCTGCTTTCGTGCAGATAGCCGCCCGGGCTATCGATTTCGAGAATGATCAAATCGGCGCCGGCCGCCTGTGCCGCGGTGATCTTGCGTTCGACATAGCCTTGCAACCAAGGAGTAATCTGCCCCTCGAATTGAATCACGGCCGCCTGCTTGAACTGCCGTTTGGCAAGGTCGGGTTTTGCGGGTTCTGCCGGAGGCGCCGCCGCCTCTTGTGCGAGGAGCAGAGCGGAACACAGTGCGAGCGCGGAACAGATCAATGCGATTGTCAAACCGCTGGAAGAGCGAGTCGAGGTTGATCGAGAACGACGAAGACGCATTGGCAAACTTCCGCGGAAGGCAATGAATGGGCGCAGGCGTAATTCTACTCTGCCCGGCGCCGTACATTTGCCGCAGCCAGTACGGTTTTGCTGGCAAGCATCGTTTGCCTCATCCGCGCCAGCGACGGTTTCCGATATCGCTCTAGTCTCGCTGAACTGGAAACCAGCGCAGGCTCGGTACGGTTGTAATTGGCACTGGGGCGGGAGCAGGCAGGAATGAACCGTTCGCTGGAAGCGCTGGCCATCTTGACGATCTGCTTAGGCGGGATCCTGGCCGTCGTGCGCATTTCCAGCCAAGATCAAGCGCCGGCGCGGAACATTGCGAAGGGTTCACAATCGCCCGCTGCACCGGCGGCCACGAGCGGTTCCGCGGCCGATAGCCGGTTACCAACTGAAACGATCGCCTGGACATACGAGCGGGGCTGCGGACTCGATCGGAGCGCGGGGTTGGTCTATCCGCAATACAGTCCTCTGCTCTCGCCCGGCGAGATTGCCAGGCGGGCGATTCGTTCGGCCCCGCTGCCCATGTTCGTGTTGCCGGACCCGTCGGAGTTCGCCGGTTATGAACAGTCGCTGACCCATTATGATGCAACGTACGACGCGGCCGTGTTTGGCGAGAATCCTCAGTCCGAGGAACTTTCGTATGAGCAGATAGAACAGGAATATGCAGCAGCCGAATTGGCCGCGGCTCAGCAGCCCGTCGGCACTTGGTTGACAATCGTCGATCCTTTCCAGACGCTGTGGTCCAGGCTGTCCGAACAGGCCAAAACAGCCCAGCAGGCCTATGCCGCTCCCGCCTGGCGAGCGATCGAGGCTCGTTGGTCGCAGTCCTCGCTCCCAAAACTGCTGCTGCAGCCGCGAGCCAAAGCGCAATCTCGTCCGCGGTTATGGCCCCGCCAGCCGGCTCAGGGACAAGCGGTCAGCCGTATTACCTGGGATGACTATTTGGCCTTCGCCGAGCGAAATCTGAGTCGTCGCTAAAGTGCTATCTTCGCTGGTGCAGAAATTGCCAAGCGAATCGGGAAGAAATCGTCCGCCAAAGGAATTTCTATTTTTTCGATAGCGTCAGCCCTTCCGAGTGAATAGAATGGGTTCTGGCGATAGCACAAATCGCCATTCATGCAGGGGCGCAGGCTTCAGGGGCGACGGCAGTCACTTCTCGGAACAGAGTAAGCGCACGCCGTCATGTCACCTTGTTCGGAGTTCAACTTATGTCGATGCGCAGTCAGTTCTGGCTGGCAGGTCTGACGGTTTTCGTTCTCAGCGTGGCAGTACATGCTGCTCCACCCGGCGGAGAATCCGCCCGGCTCGCTACTTATGAGAACGCCGCCGGCGAAATGTATTTCGCCGCGAGTCTGATGCCCAAACAGGGCAGCGACCCGCAACAAAAAAATGAAGTTGTCGTGCTGTTCGACACCTCGGCCAGTCAGGCCGGTGTCTTCCGCGATGACGCCCTGGCTGCTCTGCAAAGCATGCTCAGCAAGCTTGGTCCCAACGACCGTGTGAAGCTGGTGGCTGTCGATTTGAATGCCATCGAAATGTCGCGCGGCTTCGTCGCCCCGACCGGACCAGAGATGCAGGCCGCGATCGCCAAGTTGCAGCAGCGGGCACCGCTGGGTGCGACCGATCTGCCGCTCGCGCTGGAAGCTGCCGCTGCGAGCTTCGCTCCCGGCAAGGCCGCTCACAGCGTGGTCTACATTGGCGATGGCAACAGCAAAGCCAATCTGCTGACGACGGATCGTCTTTCTAATACGGTGACTCGCCTGGTCAGCAGCCGGGCTGCGGTGACCAGCTATGCGGTTGGTAAAGATGTCAATGTATCGATGCTCGCCGCAATCGCGAATCAAACCGGTGGTTTGGTCCGCACGAGTGGCCAGGTCGAGCCGACGATCAATGGCGGAGCGCTCGCCACGGCCGTTAAAGGGGGCGTGATGTGGCCGACTGCGACCAATCTGCCCGCAAGCATGACGGCCGTTTATCCGCAACAAACACCTCCGTTCCGCACTGATCGCGATACGATTCTTGTCGGCAAGTTGTCGGCGCGAGATGCGGGCGCAATCAAAGTGTCGGCTGAATTCAATGGTCAACCTGTTGACCTGACTTGGAACGTCACCCCCGAGAAATCGGCAGAAGACTTCGCCTTCCTGCCCCGGCTGATCGAAGTCGCCCGTGTTGATCGAGGCCTGTCGCTGCCGACGGTCGGCACGGTCGGCCTGCGCGAAGCCGCCATCATGACGCTGCAAAGTGCCGAGCAATTGGCCAAGTTGGGCCAAGAGGCTTTGGCTTCAGGCAATACGACCGGTGCCTTGCATGTCGCTCATGCCGCCCTCGCTCGCGATCCGCGCAATCCCGGCGCCATTGCTCTGCGTGACGCAGCGCAGCGACAAGCCGGCATCGCACCCGCCACGCGGGGCGAACCCGACCTAAATCTGGTGAAGTTGCAACAGCCGGCCGTCGGCGGCCAGCCGTTGCTTTCGGACGAAGGCTCGCCGCTGATTCGCTCGTTCGATGAGTTGAATCAAGTCAATCAGCAGCGGATGCAGGCTCAAGTCGAAAATGAATTGAACGAAGCTCGCCGTCAGATGGCTTCCAGCCCAGATGGCGTCGAAGAGCAACTCAAGCGAATTCAGTTCATGGTTGAGAACACGCCTGATCTGAGCGCGGAGATTCGTCAGCAATTGCGAAATCGCGTTGAGACCGCGATTCGCGAATCGCGCCGGATTTCGGTCGAGACTCGCGAGCGGATGCAGATCGCTCAAGAGAAAGAAGCTGTTGGCAAAGAACTGCTGAAGATCGACCAGGAATTGCGTCTGGGCGAAGAACGGCTGAAGCAGATCATGGATCGTTATACCGCGTTGATGGAAGAAGGCCGGTATGTGATCGCGGATGACGAAGTGGCGACCGAAGTGGAACGACTGGATCGCGAAGCGGCCCTCACTCGTCGCAGCAGCGTGCTCGCCGAATCGGTGACCACCGCGGGTCGCATGCAGCGTGGTTACTTCCAGTTGTCGGAAGTGCAGCGCCTGCGTCGCAAGAACTTCCTCGAAGCTTTGTATCTGGTTGAAAAATCCCACATTCCCTTCCCGGACGAACCGCCGATCGTTTATCCCCCGGCCGAACGCTGGGAAGAGTTGACTTTGCGCCGCAAGAAGTACGCTTCGGTCGATCTGGCCAAGCAGGGGAGCAAAGAAGAGAAGGTTTACAAAGCTCTCAACGAAGACACCTCGCTGGAATTCCTCGATACGCCCCTCAAGGACGTGATGGCATTTTTGGCTGATCAGCACAACATTACCATCGTGCTGACGAAGAAGATCGAAGATGCCGGCGTGCAACCCGATCAACCGGTCTCGAAGAACCTGAAGCAGATCAGCTTGCGTTCCGCCCTGCGGCTGCTCTTGGGCGACTTGAACTTGACTTATATGGTCAAGGACGAAGTACTCAAGATCACCACGGTGGAAGACGCTCAAAGCCCCGAAAACATGTCCACTAAGGTTTACCCGGTGGGTGACCTGGTCGTGCCGATTACCAACAACAGTCTGCTGGGCGGAATGCTCGGTGGCATGGGTGGTGGCATGGGTGGCGGTGGAGGTGGCATGGGCGGTGGAATGGGTGGTGGTGGCATGGGCGGCGGCATGGGTGGTGGCATGGGTGGCGGCGGCGGTGGTGGTGGTTTGTTCGCCGTCGAGGACGATCTGACCCTCGGCAGCAAGAAGCCCGCTGCAGCAGCCAAGCCAGTCGAAGTTAAGCCAGCACAAGTAGAACCCGCTGCTGTCCAACCCGAAGTGCGTCGTCCTGCTGCTGCGACCGGCAAACGGATTTCGCTCGCGGATCACAGCGTCACCGGTTGGGATGCTTACTTTGCAGCCCAGAAGGAAGCGATTGCCGCGGCCAATGATCCTGCCCCTCAAGCCGTGCAACTGATGGCGGACATGCGGCAGACGGTGCGCGAACTGCTCGAAGCGAAGCAGTTCACTGAGATCAGCACGATGATTCAAGCCGGCATTCGTCAAGGCTGTGTCGAGCATTGGATGTACGAAGCCTTAAGCCTGGCTTTGCAAGCCAGTCATGCTCCCCCCGCAGAGTTGGAACGGGCGCTGATGTCGGCGGTGGACTTTGCTAATACCGAAGATGAAGTGCTGTTCATCGCAGCTTACATGACCAAAGCAGGCTTGTATCAACGAGCCTTGAAGCTGTGCCAGCAAGTGACGACGATGAATCCTTCCCGTCACGATGCTTACTTGCAAGGCCTGCAACTGGCACAGCGGTTGAATGATGCGAAGGGTATCGAGTGGGCCTGTGTGGGCATCCTCAGCCAATCATGGCCCAAGGAACAGCAACACCTGGCCGCCAATGCCTATCGCATCTCGAAGGCGTCTTACGAGCAATTGATCGCCGAAAAGCGGACTGCCGAAGCCAAGCAGTTGGATGAAGCCGTTCGCAAGGCCGGCATTCGCGATTGCGTTGTCATGGTGAAGTGGACCGGCGATGCCGACATCGATATTTCGGTCGAAGAGCCGGCCGGCACGAATTGTTCGTTCCGTCAGCCCCGCTCGACCAGCGGCGGTGTGCTCTTGGGCGACGTTTCCTCGGCCGACTCGGGCAAAACCAGCGATGGCTTTATGGAAGTTTATGTTTGCGGCGAAGCGTTCGACGGCACTTATCGCGTCGGCCTCAAGAACGTCTGGGGCAAGCCCACCGGCGGCAAAGTGACGGTCGATATCTTCACTCACTTCGGCACTCCGCAGCAGAAAATGATCCACGAGCAGATTCCGCTCACGGACAAGAGTGCGGTGATCGTTTTCGATTTGAAGGACGGTCGCCGGCAAGATGCGTTGCCGGAAGCTCAAGTCGCGCAAGTGGCCCGTATTCAAAACGCGGTGAACCACGCCATCCTTGCCCAGCAGATGGCCGGGCTCAACAACGGCTCGGCCGCTGCTCAGAACTTCGGCCAAGGCTTAGCTCAGCAACAAGCCCTCGCGAATCGTTTGGGCTACGGCCGCAATGGCGCTGTCGGCTATCGCCCGCAGATCACCATATTGCCGGAAGGCGCTCAGTTCATGTCCAACGCGGTGATCTCGGCGGATCGCCGTTACGTCCGCGTTTCGCCCTCGCCTTCGTTCACGTTGATTGCCGAAGTTTATACGTTTAACTTCGTCTCGGGTTCTCAAACCCAGCAGCAAGGTGGTCAAGGCCAAGGCCAAGGCGGCGCCGGCGGTGCTGGTGGCGCTGGTGGTGGTGGCGGCGGCGGATTTGGCGGTGGCGGTGGTGCCGGCGGTGGCGGCGGTTTCTTCTAAACGAAACTGTCGGCAACTTACGCCCGATTAAACAATCCAAGCGTCTCAGGGTTTCAACCCTGAGACGCTTTTTTGTAGGATGGGCACTCTTGCCTTAAGTTTACCCACATCTTTTCCTCTGGGCGGCGACGTAGCCGTCCACGAGGAATTGGAGTTTGGTCCAGCCGCGCCAG
>JAYTUF010000419.1:0-6996 GCA_043744755.1 Anatilimnocola sp. | reverse complement strand
CTGCCCGATACGCGCGAAATGCTAATGCAGATGATTCGCGATCATCTGGAAGCCATCGGCCGGCCGGCGCGGAACATTTGCTTTGTCGAAGCCAAGTACGACGGTTCCGGCATCGACGAGCAGGAAGATCTCGCGCGGTTCTATCACGATCAATATGGCCTGAAGGTGATGCACGCCGACCCGCGCGAGCTGGAACTGCGGGGCAGCGAAGTTTATTACGCCGGGGACGTCGTCGATCTGGCGTATCGTGACTACATGGTCCTCGATCTGCTCGCGCTGCAGAAAGCAGGAACGGACGTCAGTCCGATGCGAGCGCTGTTTCAGCAGAACCGCATGGTCTCGTCGATCACCGCCGAGTTGGATCAAAAAAGCTGCTGGGAAGTGCTGACCGATCCAAAGATTGCCGAGCGGCACTTCAGCGCCGACGAACGGCAGATATTTCGTCGCCATGTCTTGTGGACCCGCCTATTGCGGCCGCGCAATACCAGCTTCCCCGATGGGAGCGAAGGAGATTTGCTCGCCTACGTCAGCCGCGAACGAGAGACGCTGGTCCTCAAGCCGAATCGCGCGTGCGGTGGCGAAGGTGTGCTGATCGGCCCAGCCTGCTCGCCCAGCGAATGGGACGCCGCAATTCAGCAAGCCCTCGCGGACAGCAATCGCTGGGTCGTGCAACAACTGGCCAGCTTGCCCGTGAGCGAGTTCCCCGTTCTCGGTCCGGATGGCTTGGTACATAGCGAACCGTTTCACGTCGTAATGGGCTTCGCGCCGACGCAATACGGAGTGGCCATCACCGTTCGCGCATCGCAAAAGCAAGTCGTGAACGTCGCCCAGCGGGGCGGCATGTGCGTCGTCTTCACCGGCCGCCCGGCACGACCGCTGCAAGGCCCGGCGCCGGTGAATCGCGGCACGGGCTGGGAACAACCGTGAAAAGTGTCCTTGCCCGCGCGGGGACAATCCAGTATTGATACGCCCCCTTGGACCGGACCAGCGACGGGCCGCCGTTGCGCGCTCGGAATCGCGACGGCTGGGAGTTGTTGCCAGCACCCGTTGCTGGCTAGGTCCTATTCACCATTGAGGCTTCAGAACATGCCACACCTGCTGCGATTGGACCGGAAGTGGCGTTACGGGCTGCTGCTGATCGGGCTGCTGGCCTTCGCAACGCGATTGTCCGCCCAGTATCAGCCGGCTGGATCACCCACCTACCAACAGCCTCCGCCCGGGTCCGCTCCAGCGCCGCCAGCTCCGCAGCAACCGCTACCCAACATGTATCCGCCGGCCGCGAATCCGAATGCGATCAATCTGGCCCTCAATCCGCAGGGTCCGCCTGAGCAAGTCGCCACGCCGCCGGTGGCCAAGCAGTTAGTCGTCGATGTGCAGATTCTGGGCATCGCCCAGACGCAACAGCATACCGTGGAGAAATACCTGCACACCCGCAAAGATCGAGAGTTCGATCCCGAACTCGTGCAGAGCGACGTTCGCCGGCTGGTCACTTCCGGCCTGTTTCGCGATGTGCGCACTTACACGCGCGATGTGCCGCAGGGCGTGATTGTGATTTATGAAATCTTCGAGCGGCCGCGGATTCGATATGTCCGGCACATCGGCAATCGCTTCATGACCGAGAAGAAGTTGGCGAAGGAACATGCTTTCAAAATCGGCGATCCGCTCAACTCGTATTCGGCCGAAGAGGGCCGCCGGAAGATTGAAGAGTTGTATCACAAGAATGGACATCCCAAGGCCCAGGTGACAATCATGGAAGGAGACAAGCCCGCGGATCAAGGGCTCGTCTATTTCATCAACGAGGGGAACCTCGAACGGATTCAGTCGGTCTCGTTTCGTGGCAACACCATTGCCTCCGACTCGCGGCTGAAGACCCAGATCGAATCGAAGCCCGGCTATTTCTGGTACTTTTTTGGCGGCAAGATCGACCGGCAGAAGCTGGATTCGGACGTTGAGAAGCTGACTTCGTATTATCGCCGGCTGGGTTACTTTCGCGCCCGCGTGGCGCGGGAGCTGGACCTCGATGAAGCGGGCAAGTGGGTGAACCTGGTGTATGTGATTGATGAAGGGCCCCGCTATGTCGTGCGGAGCGTGCGGGTGGAAGGGACGAAGAAATTTCCCGAGCAGCCGCTGCTGGGGTTCATGGACATCAAGCCGGGCGAATATTTTCATCAGGACAAGATGAACAAGGACATCACCACGCTCGTCGATTTGTACGGCAGCAAGGGCTATGTCTTCGCCGACGTACAAGCCGACCCGCGATTTCTGGAAGAGCCGGGGCAACTCGATTTGGTCTATCGGGTGCAAGAAGGCGAAGTGTTTCACATCAGCGATATCAATGTTCACATTGGCGGAGAATATCCGCACACCCGCGATTCGGTCGTGCTCAACCGGATGGGCATCCGCCCCGGTGATCTGGCCGACATGCGCGAGATTCGCAATGCCGAGCGACGCTTGAAGGCTTCGCAACTGTTTGAAACCAATCCACAGCAGGGCGAAGCGCCGAAGGTGGTGCTGGGCACGCCGAGCGTGGGCGGTGCGGCCGGAATCGCTAAAAAGCCTTCGTCGAAACCGACGGTTCGGGGCCAATCGCCCGAGTATCCGCCGCAAAACGGACCGCGCTATGCGCCGCAATATTCACCGCCATCTTCGCCGCAATATTCGCCTGGGCCGCAATATCCCGCAGCAAACCGGCGCTGACGCGAAATCGCCAATCACGTACAGTCCGCCCCCGAGATTCGGATCGACCCGCTTAGGAATTCTCCGCTGATGACCCGCTGCTTGCACCGCCGAATGCTCTGGACCCCTGTGGTTCAGTCGCTTGCGCTGCTTTGTGCCTGGGTGGGTGCAGCGAGCGCGCAGTACCAGAATTACCCGCCACAACAGAATTATACGCCACCACAAAACTATCCGGCGCAGCAGCCCTACGGATACGCGAATCAATATCTGGCAGCACCGAATAACGGCCAGCCGAATTATGCTCAGCCGAATTATGCGCAGCCAAATAATATTCAGCCTGGTGCCGCACCGGCCCCTGGCAACTTTGGTTCTCCCAATCCGTATCTGCAAGCCAACGGCCCGACGACGACCTATCAACCGGGCACATCCGGATTTGGTCCGCCGCCAATGGGTGGCGCTCCCGGCGGATTCGCGCCCGGCGCTGGTCCCTCCGGCCCGATGTTCAATCCGCAAAGCACTCCCTCGAATCTTCCCAGCGTAATGCCATCCGCTCCCGAGTATTTGCAGCCGCCACCGAACTCGACGCCCCTGGATGTCTTCGTCGAAGAGACCCGCACCGGCCGCTTCATGTTCGGCGTAGCCGTGAATAGCGACGCCGGCGTCACCGGGCAGATCACCATCGACGAGCGGAACTTCGATTACACTCGCGCACCGGGCAGTTGGGATGATTTCGCTAACGGCACCGCCTGGCGCGGAGCCGGACAAGGCTTTCGCATGGAAGCCCAACCGGGTACGCAAGTGCAGCGTTACTTGATCAGCTTTACGGAGCCGTACTTCTGGGACACGAACATCAGTTTCAGTTCGAGCGCGTTCTATTTCGATCGCCGTTACACCGATTGGACGGAATCGCGATTCGGCGGCCGACTGGCATGGGGCTATCGTCTGACGCCTGATCTTTCGATCACCACCGCGGCGCGGGCGGAGAACATCACCATCTTCAATCCGCGGGTGCTCACCGTGCCTGAATTAAACGCGGCGCTGGGCAAGAATGATCTGTATAGCGGCAAGGTCTCGCTGACGCATGATACGCGCGATCTGCCGTTTCAACCCACGGAAGGGCACCTGATCGAGCTTTCCTATGAGCAGGTCTTCGGCTCGTTCGATTACCCGCGCGGTGAAGTGGACCTGTATCAATACTTCCTGCTCCGAGAGCGGCCCGATACTTCCGGCCGGCATACGATTGCCGTCAGCAGCCGCTTGGGCCTCACCGGTTCGCAAACGCCCATTTTTGAGAACTATTTTGCCGGTGGTTTCTCGACGATGCGTGGTTACAGCTTCCGCGGCGCATCGCCCATTGAAAATGGCGTCCGTGTGGGTGGTGAATTCCGCTGGCTCAACAGCATCGAATACTTCTTCCCCCTGACGGCTGACGACATGATCAAGGGAACCGTGTTTGTTGACTTCGGCACAGTCGAGCGCGACATCGCGCTGCGCGCCGAAAATTTCCGCATCGCGCCCGGCTTTGGCTTGCGAATCAACGTCCCCGCCCTCGGTCCCGCCCCGCTGGCCCTCGACTTTGCTTTCCCTCTGCATTCCGCCAACGGCGACAACGAGCAAATGTTCAGCTTCTTCTTTGGTCTGTCGCGGCAGTAGTCTACTTTCGTCGTGAAGCTCACAGAGTCGCGCACGAAGTAAGCGGAATGCGAGATGGCAGGCTGAACACGTCGCAAGCGACGCGGCGAAATGGTGGGCGAAGTCGTTACCCGCGACAGGCCGCACCAACCCTTACAATCCGCGCCATCGACCTGCCGTGCGATATTTACACCCTCATTGTCAGCTCCCTGCCATTTGACAGAATCGCAACGGCACTCTGCCAGGACGTATGTTTCCACGGCCAGGCAACTTGCCCGGCCAGGGCAGTTCTTGCAGCGAGTAGATCATGGAAATCGGTGCCACTTCCGTTTTATTGGTCGATGACGATCCCGCCATGCTGCGCCTGCTGGGTCGTTGGTTGAAGCTCGCCGGCTACCAGGTCACAACCGCTCGCGACGGCCACGAAGCCCAGGCCGCCATCGAGCAGAACTGTCCCCACATTGTGGTCACGGACTGGGAAATGCCCGAGCTGGATGGCCTCGAGCTTTGCCGCTGGATCCGTGCCCAGTCGCTGCCGAACTACGTCTTTCTGTTGTTCCTGACCGTCCGGGGCGGCCTGGCCGATTTGATTCGCGGACTCGAATCGGGTGCCGATGACTTCCTCAAGAAGCCCATCGACAAAGACGAACTGCTCGCCCGCCTGCGGTCCGCGCGGCGCGTCTTGCAGCTCGAACAACGACTGAGCGTCCTCGCCCGCTGCGATGGTCTGACCGGCCTCCCCTCACGGCGGACATTCTTCGAATTCCTCGCCCGCGAATGGAGCCGCTCGCAGCGCTACCACTTTCCGCTCACCTGCGTCATGGTGGATATCGATTACTTCAAACGCATCAATGACCTGCACGGTCACGCTGCCGGCGACGAAGTCATTCGCCGCGTGGGTCAGTGCTTGTTAGAAGGGTGCCGGACCAGCGATATTGTCAGCCGATATGGGGGCGAAGAGTTCTGTTTGCTGCTGCCTGAAACAACGGAAGACAGCGCGGCCATCTGGGCCGACCGCATGCGCCAAAAACTCGCGGCGCTGTCGATCGTGGTCGGCGGCAAAACGCTGCAGATCACGGCCAGCCTCGGAATCGCCCAGCGGATGGACGACACTGCCTCGGTGGAGCAACTCGTCGATATGGCCGACCAGGCCCTGATCGTCGCCAAGCGCTCCGGCCGCGATCGGGTCATTACTTTTCAGTCCCTCTCCGAAACCAGGCCCAAGTCTACCAGCAGCACCAGTCCCGCTGTGCTGCTGCAGGGCGTGTCCGCCCGGCAAGTGATGACCACGCTGGTGGCCGGCCTGAATCAAGGCGACACCGTCGATGTGGCTTCGCGGCACTTCTTGCGGTTCCGCATTGCCGTGGCGCCGGTCGTCGATGATGCCGGGAAACTCGTCGGCATCCTGTCGGAAAAAGATGTGATGGCCACGATGCTGCAACCCCAGTGGTGGAACTTGCAGATCGCCGATGTGATGAAGACCAACGTCGTCTGTTACGAAGAAGACACCCCGGCCCTCAGCATCTACGAATTCCTCTGCCGCGTGACGTTGCGGGCGGCGGTGATCGTCAAAGCGGGCGAGCCCACCGGCCTGATCACCCGCGGCACGCTGCTGCGGTACTTCATGAACACCCTCGCCGTCGGCGGCCAGATGCAGGGGGAGTTCTCGGATTGGAGCGGTCTGGACGAAAGTCCCGAGCACTGTTCCGTGGAAGATGTCCGCCGCCGCATCCTGCAAACCGTGCGGGCCGTCAACGACGAAGCCCTCGACCTCCGCGAACGGCTCAACCACGTCACGCAGGAACTGGTCCCCTGCCTGGTCGGCGGCGCCTCCCGCATTCAGGAACTGGCCAACGACCTGCTCGCCTGCTCCCGCTTCGCCGGCGAACGAACCGAACCCAGCGAACATGCCCTGCTGCTGGGCTAGGACCTGCCGCGCGTTGAGTTCTCGCTACCCTTTCTCAACAACACCCCGCGCCGCACCCGGGAATGGCGCTAGGCGCGCGTTGATAAACCAATCCATTTCTCAACACCCCTGCCCATTCGAGGGGTGCCGCCCAACCATCAACCGTCTTCCGCTAGAGTCCCGCCTGCAGGCTGTCCTGTTTACCGCCGAACGTCGCTATGCCGATGGCCCCCTAAAGGACACACCGCTGACCACGGCGATAACCGTTATCGCGCGCTTTTTCGCAACGATGCCGCCGTTCCCAAGGCCTTGCTAGATAACACTTTATCGAATCAGATTCAACACTTGCTAACCATTTCATGAACACAAAGTGATAACAACTCGACCGGGTGGGGTGAACTCACGCGGCCCCGCGGCCACCTGCCGCTGGAGTCCCGCCTTCAGGCAGTCCCCTCCTCAGCCGCACTCGCCAATTCCTGCCAACACAAATTGCCAAAGATCACTGCACACATTGTACGCATTTAGTGATTAGTTGTAAAGTAGTTTGTAATACTCCCCTGCCGCCGCAGTCGGGGGCAGCGTCCTGGCCGATGCGACCTTTCATCGCTGTCAGGCCTGAGCCGCCGGCTTTATGCCGGCGGTTCGAGGGACCAAATGTCGCTGGCCCTGACGTTAATCGATGGTCGGACTACTACGATTCGATCCAGCGAAACTTGTCAGGCGCCAGACGTCGCTTTCGCTGGCAGGCAGGCGGACTTTGCCTGACAAATACTGGTAGTCGG
>JAYTUF010000418.1:0-1829 GCA_043744755.1 Anatilimnocola sp. | reverse complement strand
GTCGGGCGATCACTTGAGAGAACCGCAGCGCGTCGCGATCGGTGAATTCGTAGCCGCCGTCATCGCCGGCAATCAGCGCGTGATTTCGCCACAGCGGTTGACCATCTTTCCGCCAGAAGCAGCCGAGCGCCCAGCGGGGCAACGATTCGCCCGGATACCACTTCCCTTGACCGAAATGCAGCAACCCCTGCGGCGCGAAATGGTCGCGCATCTTGCGGAATAGAATGCCCGCCAGCTTCCGCTTGTGAGGCCCGAGCGCGGCGGTGTTCCATTCTTCGGCATCGCGGTTGTCGATCGACACAAACGTCGGCTCGCCACCCATCGTCAGCCGGCAATCGGCAGCTCGCAGTTCGTCGTCGATCTGAGCGCCCAGCGCTTCGATGGCGTTCCATTGTCGATCGGTGTACGGCTTGGTCACGCGTGGATCTTCGTGAATCCGCGTGACGGTCATCTGGACGTCGAATTCGGTCTTCAACTGCGTGTCGGGCGCTTCCCCGGCTTCTTTATTCCAGAGAAACGGTCCGGTGATGGGTGCGGCCGAAGTGGGATCGGCCGCACAAGCCAGCGGCAAGTGTCCTTCGCCGGCGAGCAGCCCGCTCGTCGCATCGAGGCCAATCCAACCCGCTCCGGGAATATAGACTTCTGCCCAAGCGTGCAAATCAGTAAAGTCTGCCGTTGGTCCACTGGGACCATCCAGCGATTTCACATCGGCAGCGAGCTGAATCAAGTAGCCCGACACGAATCGCGCGGCCAAACCAAGTTGCCGCAGCAAGTTCACCAGCAACCACGCGGAATCGCGGCAGCTCCCCTTACCGGAACTGAGCGTCTCTTCGCAGGCTTGAATACCTGCCTCCAAGCGAATGACATAACCCACGCGCTGGTTGATCTGCTGATTCAGTTCGACCAGGTAATCAATCGTCACCACGTTCGCACGGCGACATTTCTCGACCAATTGGATCAGCAGCGGCCCGGCCGGTTCGGTCTCCAGATAAGGGGCCAACTCTCGCGCCAGCACCGCGTCATAGGCAAACGGGCAGGTCTTCGCGAAATCATCGATGAAGAAGTCGAAGGGATTGTGCGATGTCAGTTCAGCGACCAAATCGACTTCAAACACCGCCTCGGTCGCCGGTTCGGGGAACACCAGCCGGGCGAGATAATTGCTGTACGGATCCTGCTGCCAATTTAGAAACTGCTTTTCGGGCTGCACCTTCAGCGAATAACTCAGGATGGGCGTGCGGCAATGTGGCGCTGGCCGCAACCGGACGACGTGCGGCAGCAACGTCACGGGGCGGTCGTAGCGATAGACGGTGCGATGATGCAAGGCGACGCGGATGGCCATAAGCGGTTCAGGTTACTCGGTGCGAAGTGTAATCACTTGG
Organism: Anatilimnocola sp.; assembly: GCA_043744755.1. Lineage (GTDB taxonomy): Bacteria > Planctomycetota > Planctomycetia > Pirellulales > Pirellulaceae > Anatilimnocola. Next base: position 450 of record JAYTUF010000418.1, on the reverse strand, counting down.
ATCGCTGTGTACTCACTTGGATCGCAGTGTACTCACTTGGGAACACAGGTCCGTGGATCGAAAGTATCGTCAAGGGAGGCGTTGCGGCTTGGGTAAATTGCAGCGGATGTGTGCAAGCGCTCCGACCGTTTTGCGCGGCAGCGCGACGCTGCTCCTGGCGGCAAAACACTGCTGCGAAGCAATTCCTATTCCGCCCGTGGCATTCGAGAGTAGTTCGCTTGATTCTCTCGATTTCAGCTATTCTAGGGAGCCGTTGGCACGTTGGGTAACGAATTTAGAGGAACTCAGTGCATGACGTTTAAGCGATTGTTGCCTGGTTTTGGAGCTCTGAGCAACGGGATTCCGCCCCTATAGGGCAACGCTGTGAAGGATTTTTAGGCTGCGATTTGCTGGTTGTGTGCGCGGAGCTGCGCTCGTTCGGCGGCGGTTAGTTTTCGGATACTGGGATCG
>JAYTUF010000417.1:0-1829 GCA_043744755.1 Anatilimnocola sp. | reverse complement strand
TCGGCACGCGGTCTTGATATTGAGGCTGCGGCAATTGATCGCGGCCCCAGCGGATGCGCTCGATTCGCTCCGACTTGGCAAACTTCAATTGCACCCAGCCTCTGCCGGCTTCGCTGGAGATCCAACTGAAGTCGTTTCCATACTGGCCATCGTTAATGTGCTGCAACTGATGCTTGGGGTTGTTGGCGTATGATCCCGAGGCCGTGGCGACCGTGCCGTGCTTGGCGAGCGCGACATTGGGGCCATCGCCAGCCGTAAAAACTTCCAGCTCATCGAGGCAAGGCTCGGCGGAACTGGATTCGAGAATTGTGAACCGCAGGAACCTGGCTTCCACGGGCTTGATGCGATCGTGGTTGGAACCGGCGGTGACGAGGTTGCGGCGCGCTCCCGCGCGGTCTGGATCCGCGAGCGGCTCGTGCTGCAGCAGTTGTTGATCGATCTTTTGAAGTTCATCTCGCCATGCTGCCAGTTGCTGCTCGCGCTCCGGCAGTGGACGGGCTGGCAGCTCACGTTCGCCGTGCTGCACGCCCTCGAAGATGGCTTTGAGCGCGTAGTAATCGGTCTGTGGCACGGGGTCGAACTTGTGATCGTGACAGCGGGCACAGCCCACGGTGAGGCCCAAGAACGTAGAGCTGGTCGCGCTGACAATATCGTGCAGTTCATCGGCCCGCTGATTGGCGCTGAGCACTGGATCGGGACTGCGAACTTGATCCCAAGCGCCGGCGACGAGAAATCCAGTCGCGGCATTGCTATCCATTGACTGAACGGCAATTGCATCGCCGGCCAGTTGCTCGCGGAGGAATTGATCGTAGGGTTTGTCGTGCTGAAAGGCGGCGATGACATAATCGCGATACGGCCAGGCGTTGGGCCGTTCATTGTTCATTTCAAAGCCATGCGTCTCCGCGAAGCGAACCACGTCGAGCCAGTGCCGAGCATAACGCTGACCGAAGAGGAGCGAATTCAAGCGTTCGTCGATAAGCGTTTCGTAAGCGAGCCGATCATTGCTCTTCAGGAACGCATTCATTTCGTCCGGCGACGGCGGCAAGCCCCAAAGGTCGAGCGATAACCGCCGCAACAACACGCGGCGATCGGCGGCCGGCGATGGTTTGAGATGCAGCGCTTCAAGTCGCGCGAGAATGAAATGATCAATGGGATTCCGCGGCCAGGATTGATCTTGGACGACAGGCAAGGGCGGCCGACGAATCGGCTGCAGCGACCACCAGGCGGTTCTCTGCGGCGCACGCTCGACGAGCCTGCGGTCCGCGGGCCAGGGTGCGCCGGCAGCGATCCAGGTTTCGATTAACTTCACTTGTTCGGCTGCAAGTTTTTCGCCCTGCTGCGGCATGGCCGGTTTTTCGCCGGCGATCAGCTCTATCAGCAGGCTGCCGGCCGGTTTGCCCGGTTCCAGCGCTGTGCCGCTCTCGCCCCCTTTCAGCGAGGTTTCTCGGGTCGCTAACGATAAACCTCCCTTGTGAGTTTCGTCGTTATGACAACGCAAGCAGCGTTGTTCGAGCAGCGGGGCGATGTCTCGCGCGAAATCAATTTCAGCAGCGGAGAGGGCGGAATCTGTCGCCATCGGCAATTGGGCCAGACCGATCAGGAGCAGGTAGCCCAGCCAGGTGTTGGGGTGTGAGGTTGAACCTGGTGCGATCACGGGTTGGCTCGAAATAGTAAGGGACCTCAAAAGCTTGCCACGCCAATTCTAACACAAGCGCGGCGGATGTTTCTCAGCGTAGGGCGGGCTTCCTAAAACAAAAGCGGGACAGGCACCGCGCTTAGGATCGCGAATGAATCAATTTCCGCACTTCGCGACCACTGGGCTTGCACCA
>JAYTUF010000416.1:0-1830 GCA_043744755.1 Anatilimnocola sp. | reverse complement strand
ACGCGCTTAAACATTGTTTCCGATGCCCGCACCAACTCGCTCATCGTGCAGGCCGCGCCCCGCGATCTGGCGGAAGTGGCCAAGCTGCTGGAAACGCTGGATGGCGAAAAGACCGAGAGCCAGGATGAAATTCGAATCTTTAAATTGAAGAACTCGCTCGCCGATGAACTCGTGCCCGTGATCCAATCAGCCATCACCGGCGAAGCGGGCACGACGACCGGCGGCGGTCCACAAACGCCCGCGCTCGGCGCTCAGCAAGGTCCCGCCGGCGGCGGAGCGGCTGGGGCCAATGCGACCGGTGGCCGCAGCCGCAGCCTGGTACTTTTGCAGGTCGGTGATAAGGGCATGATCGAAAGCGGCATTCTCGCCGACATGAAAATCACGTCCGACCCGCGCGGTAACTCAATCATCGTGACCGGTCCCGCCAAGAGCATGGACCTGATTGAAGCTTTGATTCGGCAATTAGATGAGCTGCCGGCCACGGAAGCTCAGATCAAGGTCTTCACCATCGTCAACGGCGATGCGACGCAGCTCGCCGAACTACTGCGGCAACTCTTCGGACAATCGACGCAGGCCGGTGGCGGCGGCAATCAAGGGCTGCAAGCGCTGCTGCAATCGTCAACGGGCAGTGGCGATAGCTCGCTAGTGCCGCTGCGGTTCTCCGTCGATCAACGAACCAATAGCATCGTGGCCTCGGGTTCCACGGGCGACTTGAACGTCGTCTACAAAGTGCTCGTGCGCTTGGACGAAGGCAACATTCGCGAGCGGATCACCACCGTCTATCGCCTCCGCAACGCTCCAGCTCTGGAAGTGGCTAACTCGCTGACGCAATTGCGGCAGCAGCAGCAACAGCTCAATCAACAAGCACCGAATCTCAACACCGCGCCGCAAACTCTGGAGCGGGAAGTGATCGTGGTGCCGGAACAGGTCAGCAACAGCTTGATCGTCTCCGCCACGCCGCGCTACTTCGACGAAATCCGCCGCGTGGTCGAAGAGCTCGATCGCCGTCCGAACATGGTGATCATTCAAGTGCTGCTGGCCGAAGTGAGCCTCAACGATCTGAACGAATTCGGCATTGAATTGGGCCTGCAGGATTCATTGCTATTCGATCGTGGCCTGGCCGGCGTCGCGGGAGTGGGGCGAATCGGCTATCCGTTCAATCAAGCAGGCCTCGGCAACGATAACACTCCCGCTTCGCTGGCGACTCGCGGAAACGTTGCCGGCCAGGCTCTTTCGAATCTCGCCGTGGGTCGCACCAATGCCACGGCAGGCTTTGGCGGCCTGGTCCTCTCGGCGGGAAACGAATCGGTCAATGTGCTGATCCGCGCTCTGCAGCAATCGCAGCGGATGCAAGTTCTTAGCCGACCCCAAGTGCAGACGCTCGACAATCAGCCCGCCTATGTCCAGGTTGGTCAGCAAGTGCCTTACATCACCAGCTCGAATCAAACGCAGTTCGGCATTCAGAATCAAACGACGTTTCAAGACGTGGGCGTGATTCTGGGCGTGACTCCGCGAACCAGCCCGGATGGCATGATCGTGATGGAAATCGACGCCGTCAAATCGGACCTGGGACCAGAAGCGGACGGGATCATCATTTCGGTCACCGCCGCGGGCGTTCCCCTGCGACAACCAAAAATCAACGTGACTCGCGCGCAAACGACAGTCAGCGCTCGCAGCGGCCAAACGGTCATCTTGGGCGGACTCATCACGAGAAATCAAACCGAGACCACGCGGCGAGTTCCCTATCTGGCTGACGTGCCGGTGCTGGGGCGACTGTTTCGCTTTGACTCGACGGATATCAGACGCACCGAATTGCTCATCATCATGACA
>JAYTUF010000415.1:0-7020 GCA_043744755.1 Anatilimnocola sp. | reverse complement strand
GCAGGTCGGCGCCGAGCGCACGATTGCAAATGCCAAGCAGCTGGCGGCCAAAGAACTGGAAGCGGCCGAGCATGACATTGAAGATTTTCGATCACCGGCTGAAGAACGTCGTTCAATAACGCATTTTCCCGCTGACTTTTGACGGAACCGCGAACCACCTGCTGTCAGACAGCGTAAACTGCTACCATAAGGCCCTTTCCGACGAATTCGTTTTGCTTCGATTGCCCCGAGCGCCCGATATGGTTTCCTTTCCGCTGCTGCTCGCTAATTGGCTCGATTCAGTCCACATCGAAATCCCCGATAAGTATGTTTGCGCCCTCACGCCAATGTGGATTCTGGGCGTCGGCGCGTTAGTCGGGCTGATTCTGTGCGGACTGTTGTGGCTGATGATGGCCGGCTTGTCGCGCATTCCCGGCTTGGGTGACCTGGCCGCGAACAAACCACAGGCCCGGATCGCCTCGGCGGTTCTTGCAGTTTTGATCTTTGCGGGGACGTTGATTTGGTTCTTTTCATCGCCGTCCCCACCGGCGCAGGATGCAGATGCGGTGGCCAAAGCGGCGGCTGACCCAGTCGCTGCTGAGCCTGCGAAGCGGCCGCCGATTTCAGTCTTCGACGGAATCCTGCTACTCGGCGGCCTGGGTGTGGCCAGTTGGGTAATTGCCATTGGCGCGGTCACGCTCGTTTCTCGCCGCGCGGCCGACGAAGCTTGGGAATCAGTGACCGAAGGAGTGCTCGCGCCGTTTGGCGTGGTGATTCTGGTGATGGCCGGCGTGGGACTTTTTGGCACCATTTTCGTCCGCAAGCCGAGCGACATGTTCGAGAGCCTCGCCCGCTGGCCGACGATGGTCTCGCAGGGCCAGGCCACGCAAACCTATGACATCACGCCTCCAGCGATCGATTTGAATGCCTCGCTGGAACAGGCCATCGATACCAACTTCCGCCGCGATGAAGTGCGGAAATTGGTATTTACGGCGAATCAGCACTTAAAAGTCTCGACGACACCGTTCGACAAGCCGACGGCGACCTCGATCGTCCTCGACCTGACGGCTGGCGAATCGGTTCCCTGGCGGCGCGATACATCCGGAACCACACCGTTTCCCGATCGCATCGTCCAGAAACTGTATGTGAAGAACTTGGGCACCGGCGCAGCCAAGCTGACGGTTTCTCGCTTCAGCACCATCGCCAATCCAGAGATGACCGCGGCCCCAGTGGCAGCCATCTGCGTAGTGGGTCTGTTCTTGGTTTATCTGTTGCAGCGCACGGCCATGCCCAAAATGACGGCCGTCACGCTGGCGACCGCCAAGACCGATTTTGCCCAACCCGTGTTTGGCCTAATTCTGGCGATCGGCGTGTTCTTGTTGCTGCTGTTCATCATTGTGCCGATGAACACGTTCGGCAACGACATCAAAGGCATGAAGATGGCGGGCTTCTCCCTCATTCCTTTCTTGGGTTTGTTTGTTGCGATTTGGTCGGCGAGTACTTCGCTCGCGGACGAGATTGAAGGCAAGACCGCGCTCACGGTACTTTCCAAGCCGGTCAGCCGGCTAGATTTTATCCTTGGCAAATTCACTGGGGTTGCCTGGTCAACACTGTTCCTATGCACAGTGCTGGGACTGGTGCTGCTGCTCGGCGTTTCTTACAAGCCCGTGTATGACGAGCGCGAAGGCGCCGATTTGCAATTGACGTGGCAACTTTGTTTTCGCGAAATGGCGCAAACTATTCCGGGACTCGTGCTCGTTTATTTGCAGGTCGTGGTGATGACCGCAATCAGCGTGGCGATCTCTACACGGCTGCCGCTTATTCCCAACCTCTTGATTTGCTTCACAATCTGGGCCCTGGGTCATCTCACGCCGCAACTGGTGCAATCCCAGGTGGTGGCCGAACAATTCGCCCCCGTCGTGTTCTTTAGCAAGTTGATCGCGACGGTCTTTCCCGTGCTGGACCATTTCGATGTGCAGGCCGGCGTGGCGGGCAACCATCTGGTGCCGCTGGCCTACCTGGGCTGGTGCTTTGTCTATGCCGCCATCTATTGCACCATCGCCATGCTATTCGCGCTCACGCTGTTTGAAGATCGCGATCTGGCGTAGCGAAGCGTTCAGGGTCCGATGCGAGGCACTTCATCAATGATGACGCTCGTTCCACTGGTGTTCGAGCCGCCTGAGTTGGGACGTAAAAAACTGGGGCCGACATTCCAGCGCTGGCCATCGTCGGTCATGATCGTGACCGATTTCTTGTTGTAGCGCGTGATCACTCCCATCACGATTCGGCCGGATGTTGCCGTGAACGAAACTCGCTCGCCGATCTTGAACTGCAACATCTTCACATGCGCGCGTGCTTGATGCAGGAACCGCAACCGCTCGACGATGCGGTGATTGAGGTCGGTGAGTTCGGCCTCAGTGAGCTGGTCGATATTTATTTCCATACGCGCGCGATCAGCCGACGAAGAACATCCCAGGAACAAACCTGTCGTCTATGAAAACGGACAATGGAGTTGGTGTCAAGTTGGCTTGTCCGCGGCAGCCTGGCTCTCTCGAGCTAGATTTTTTCTTCCAGCTTCTCAACGAATCGCACGGCGATTTCAAAGTTCAAGCCGACGCGGCGGCAACGAATTCGTTCGGTCAGCATGGTGAGCAGCTTTGCATTCGCGACGGGTTGAATGCTGACAATGGCGAAATCCGATAGTAACGGTCGATCGCTCACAAAACGCACACCACCTTGCGAAATATCAAGACTGACGCCCTCGATCGGCGGACCGACCGGTTCGCGCGCAACCGTCAACGGTTGCACCAAGATCGCCAGTTGAGCTGGCAACCGCGCACTGCGGCGACGATTTGAATTGGCGTCTGTGCTCATTAGTCTGGCGGGTCACGAACGATGGAAAACTGCCTGGGCGGCGGATCTTCGGCAGCGCCGGCCGCAACTCGCGATGCCAGACCCTAATACCGTACCCGCATAAAAATGATTGCCCATCGTTGGCATAGAGCAAGCAGGACGTTGATTTTTGCAGTCAGCGACGAGCGGAAGATCGTCGTAATCGGAGGGTCCGTTACAACCATTAACATAGGGAGGCGAAAGGTTGACTTCGCCTCCCTGGCGACGAATCTTCAGGGGCAAGTCTCCAAGTTGAAACTTGCCCCATGAGCGCTTTAGCTTTGCGTCTTGTTCTTGTTCTTCTGGCCCTTCGCAGCCGGAGCATCGGGGGCTGAAGGCTCGGCTTGCTCCGCATTCCAAGCATCATATAGTGCCTGCAATTGCTTGACCTTCTCAGGCTGCGATTTCGCGAGGTCTTTCGACTCGCCGATGTCGGCGGTCAGGTCATACAACTCCGGTTCGCCGCTGCCTCCCTTGGAGACAACCAGCTTCAAGTCACCATGTCGCACGGCCCACTGCGGACCAAACCGCCAGTAGAGCGTTTCGTGCGGACGGGCTTTGTTGTCGCCAGTGAGATACGGCAGCAGGTTGACGCCATCCAGCTTGGCATTGCTTTCTACCGGCGTTCCACCGGCGGCCAGTGCGGTGGGTAGCACATCCAGATTGAGAACCGGCAAGTCATACGTTTTGCCGGCTGGGAGTTTGCCTTTCCACTGAGCGAGGAACGGGACGCGCGGACCACCTTCAAAAGTCGTCATCTTGAAGCCACGCAGCGGGCCGTTCTTTGAAGTCGTGCTTTGCGTCGGGCCGCCATTATCGGCGATGAAGAAAATCAGCGTGTTCTCTTCTTGCTTCAGTTCGCGAATCTTGGTGAGCACCACGCCGACAGCGTCATCCATAGCAGCCATCATCGCGGCGAAGAGTTTTCGTTTTTCATCGGTGATCTTTGGGAATCGGTCGAGATATTTTTGCGGCGCTTGCAGGGGTGCGTGCTGAGCGTTGAAGGGCAGATAGAGAAACCAGGGCTTGCTCTTGTTCTTTTCCAGCCAGTCAACGGACCGTTCGGCGTAGGCATCGGTCGTATAGAATTTGTCGTCTTCCACTTTCTGCACTTCGTTCGAGACGCGGGTATCGACAAAATTGGTCGGATGGAAGAACGGCGTGTTCGCCAGCGTGCCATAGAATTCGTCGAAGCCGCGCTTCGTCGGAAGGTTCGAAGCCTGATGACCTAAGTGCCATTTGCCAACGGCGGCAGTCGCATAGCCGTGGGCTTTGAGACGATCAGCCATGGTCGTCTCTTTGGCCGAAAGACCGACGGCGTTGTGCGTGCTGTTGAACTCATGGCCGAACCGCGTGGGATACCTGCCCGTCATCAGACCGGCCCTAGATGGACTGCAATAGGTCGCGGCCACATAGCCTTGCGTGAATCGCAGGCCGTTCTTGGCGATGGAATCGATGTGTGGCGTAGGAATATCGGTGCATCCCTGGCAACCGAGTTCGCCCCAGCCGAGATCGTCGGCGTACAGAATCAAAATGTTCGGTTTGTCGGCCGCGTGGATCGTCTTCGTTGCCCAGCCCAGCAACAGGCCGAGCGTCAACAGCGACGCTCCGAAAGCAGAAGTGTTGATAGTTGTCAGACGTTTCATGCTTGAAGCTCCGCAGAAGAGAATGGATTGACTCTAGCGGTAGTGGAAACCGTGCGCCAGCGAAAGTCAATCGAAGCGTCTCCGGAGACTATTCAAACCCTTCCACATGCGAGGGTTTGTGATGCTGATACGTCCAGGTGGTCCCCACTTGTCTCACGATCTGCAAAAAGCCCGTGTGCGTCCCGGCGTAGACCATATCGAAATGATCGACGTTGGTCCCAAATGGCCAGGGATCGATCGCCAGGAACTCGTGGTTGGCTGAACAAGCTTCGGGCCCCTCCATCCCTGCTGGCATCGGCGTTCGGATGCAACGGTGTCCCACGATGCCGATGTAATGGGCGCCACTCAAAGCCATCCGCACGGGCGATTTCCGTTCCAACCGTTGAATGACCCACTTGACCGCGTCGAAGCCGCGTTTCTTTATCTCGTAGGACTTCTCGTTCGCTCCCCAACCCATGTACCGCTGAAAGAAGACTTTCACGATGGTGCCGCAGGCATACTTTTGTTTCGTCAGTTTCTCACAAGAGTGTTGCAGGTTGGTATTCAATTGATTCCAGGGAATCTTGCTGGCCTCGGACAGCGCTTTGGTTCCGGGGAACGTGTGAGCAGGTTCGTCAACGAGCAATTCATACACTCGGTGCCGATTGCTGAGTTCGTTCAAGGGGTCTAGTTTGGTGTGCCAGCTCCCCTGCGGCGGTGCGGGGGTTTTGACCTCGTGCAGGTAATGCCACAACAGGTCGGTCGTCCATAGTCCATCGCGTTTGTGCGTACACATGGAATACTCCAGCAAGTGCGCAGGAAGGATTAACAGGCGGGAAGACGCTGCCCAGAAAGGCCCCCGGAATTGCAGGGCGTTGGCAGGTCTCTAAGCTTCCTAGCGCGAAATCGCCGCGATTGTTACCGCGCGAAACTCGTCTGCATTACCGCTTGTCGGGAATCGCTGGTGGAGAATCTTCGGCCGACTGCCGTGCCATCGCCTGAAGAATCTCTTCCCGATGAACCGGGACATGAGCGGGCGCTTCGATACCGATGCGAACTTTGTCGCCGCGGATATCGACGATCGTAATGACGATGCTGTCGCCGATCACGATCCGTTCGTCGCGCTTCCGAGACAGCACCAGCATGATTCACCTTCGGAAGAACTTCGGCACCAACTGTGGTGGTGTCGTTACCGGTGAATTCTAGGCCCAAGTGCTGCCAGGGTAAGAGCAATCGGGGATCAGGAGTCGGAAAATCAGGAGGTCAAGAGTGAGGAACGGCTTCCTCCCTCTCCGCGGCACTCTAGGGAGAGGAATGGGGTGAGGGGCGAATCCGCAACAAACGCGCGAATCCTGATCCCCCGGACTTCCCGGCACTCGCCGCCCTCTAAAAAAACTGACCTGGAGCGCCAGCCTCCCTTTTGGTAGCTAATGGCATATACAGCAGGGCGAACTGACTAATATCGTCTTGCCCAGTTTGAAACTTTAGCGAAACTCGACATGGCCCTCAGTGGACACTTGGGACAATGAGAAAAACGCTGCTGCTCAAATAATGTGCAACAAGGCCGTTGCTCGCATTCCGGGCAGGCCTGACAGATTTTGAGCAGTTGTCTCCGAAGTGCGTAAGTGCAAGCATTGCAATGACATTGGTGCTGACCTTGACGGCACTCGTATGTTTGAAGCAGGTCGCAGCTCGATTGGTTGCGACAACTGACTAGTCCTCTATTTACTTGTTTGTTTGGAAGGAGCCGGCAATGGAATTGACCGCTGTTACGCCCACACTCACCCCTCCCTCGTCCCCTGCGGAACGGTTGCAGACCGCCTCGCGGATTGCGGACACCATGTTCCAGCAGCAGCCCGACTGGGTCGTGTTCTTTCGCGAAGTGCTGGGCGTTGATGGCCTCGTGCGGAAGCTCTTCACGACGCCGGAGGAACTGGCCGAGTTTGAGAAGACGGCCGAGTACGCCGAAATCCAACAGATGGTCAACAAGCTGCGCGAGAAGGCCGGCACCGCCAGCGATGGCAAGGAACCGACCCGCGTGATCACCGTCCGCCTGCCCAAGAGCTTGCATGAGTCGCTCCGGGCCGAAGCTCACGACCGCAAAACCAGCATGAACCAGCTTTGCATCTCGAAGCTGCTGCAGGTTGTTGACGAGCAGTTGGCGCTGACCGAATAGCGATAGCGAGCTGCTAGCACTCCAGTCCGATCATTTCGCCACGCCGCTTGCGGCGTGTGTTCCCCATTGATCAGACCGCAGTGTCCAGTCCTATTGCTAGCATCCAATCAAAAAAAGGTCTCGATAGCAGGCCTGTAAGCCGGGTTTTGTCACGGCGTGTTCCTTGCGGATCACGCCGCCGACGGTCATTTATCTAGGACGACGATTGCTCGTCGCCTCGAGCAGCCTACCCGAGCATTGGTCGGGCCGGACCAGCCCGCGCGCCGCGGCCCGAATCGCAAGCGACTCGGACCCGCGCGTACGCTCTGTTTGGCCTTGCTCCGGATGGGGCTTGCCAAGCCAACCGGG
>JAYTUF010000414.1:0-1839 GCA_043744755.1 Anatilimnocola sp. | reverse complement strand
CGAATTCTTCATCTGGGGCGCGTGGCTGCCGCTGATCTTTGGTTATCTGCCCGCAATGGGTTTGGCCGAGCGCGAGCAGATGCTGATCCTGAGTTGTTTTCCGGTGGCCGCGATCATTGGCATGTTCTTCAGCAATCAATTTGCCGACCGCAACTTTGCCGCGGAACGATTCATGGCTTTCAGTCATCTAGTGGGCGGACTGGCGATGGCCGGTTTGGCGTTCGTGAAATTCAATCGACCCGAACTAGCCCCCGGAGTGGTGGCCACGCCGCTGTATGACACCAGCTTTTGGATCTTCTTCGGACTGATGGCGATCCACTGCCTGCTGTATGTGCCGACGATTTCCATCACCAGTTCCATCGCCTTCAGCCACATGAAGAACTCGGAGCGAGAGTTCGGCATCGTCCGCATGGGTGGCACAATTGGCTGGATTTTGGCAGCCTGGCCCATCGCGTTCATTCTGTATGGCAAGAACGCGGCCGAAGTCATCAATGCCACGAGCTCGATCTTTTTAATCGCGGGGATCGCGTCGATTGTGTTGGCTGTTTACAGTTTGGCGCTGCCACATACACCAGCCCGTAAAGCAGAGGGAGTCGAGAGTTTAGCTTTCGTCAAAGCGATCAAGCTGCTCGCAAACCCGGCGATCTTGATTCTGTTCATCGCCACCTTCATCGATGCCACGGTGCATAACGGCTACTTCGTGATGACCGGCACGTTCCTGACAAAGGCGGGCATCGAGCCGGCTTACGTTCCGATCGTGATGAGCCTGGGACAGGTCGCTGAGATCGTTACTATGATCTTCCTGGGGATGGTGCTGGCCCGCCTCGGCTGGCGGTGGACGCTGATCGTCGGAATTCTGGGCCACACCGCCCGGTTTTTGGTGTTCGCGCTGTTGCCGGAGCAAACCAGCCTGATCGTTGCCGTGCAACTGCTGCATGGCATTTGTTATGCGTTCTTTTTTGCGACGGTGTCGATCTATGTCGATAAGGCTTTTCCTAAAGACATTCGCACTAGCGCGCAAGGTTTATTCAACTTCCTGATTCTGGGCATCAGCGACCTGGTCGCGAAATGGCTCTTCATTTCTCTCTCAGGCCATTTCCTCACGGGGAAAGGCTTGACCGGATATCGCGAGCTATTCATGGTCCCGGTCGGCATGTCGCTGGTGGCCGCGGTCATGCTGTTGCTGTTCTTTCATCCGGCGAAACACCTCGGCGAGATCACGGAGCTGAAGGACTAAGGGAACCCGTCCGCTTACTGCGTGCGCGGCTCCTGGTTCATCAATCCCAACTCGTTCAGCCGTTGACGGACCTTTGCCTCGCCCAGTAGTGCTTGAAACCTGATCACCGCCGGTCGCGTTAGTCGCGAACGGGGGCAGACGAAATCATATTGCTCTGCCGTCAGCGGTAGAAACGCCAGACCCGCCTGGCGGGCGATGTGTTCGAGACACACTCCCCAATCGGCGCGGCCTTGCACGATAGCGGCGGCGACCGCGTTGTGATTCTTGGGCTGCACGGCATAGCCGGCCGGTCGCTGCCCCGCGAGCCACTCGTCGATCAGGATGCGCGTGCCGCTGCCGGGGTTGCGGTTGACCATGGCTAACGAGGAATCGGTCTGAACTGCGGTTTTGAATTCGGCATTGTTCCGGTTGGTGAGTCGCGCGTCATGCTCGCGAAACGCAAGCCCTTGTTGGCGACCGTAACCAGGTATCAGTAGTAAATCGTCGGAGAGGAAAGACCGGTTGTATTCTCCTGACTTTGGATCGAAAAGATGAATCCCCGCCAGATCGCATTGCCCGCGCTTCGCAGCTTCCAAGCCCGCCGACGAACCAACGGCGAGAAA
>JAYTUF010000413.1:0-7041 GCA_043744755.1 Anatilimnocola sp. | reverse complement strand
TTCCCGCTAGCTTGCCCTCTCCAAACCAATCATCACAAAAAGCCCTCTCGAACACCCCGCGGAGCGCGGGTTACACCCGTTGGAAACTTGCCCCACGGGCTTGCTAAGCTCCCGCACTAACTGTTTCCGCAATGGGCGCGGGTCGATCCTGCGCAAAGCGATCTTGCAGTGATTGCACTTCCATCGATTCTTCCCGCAGGGCTTCCATCGCTTTGACGGCGGCTTCCGCGGCTTGAATGGTAGTGATGCAAGGCACGCCCAGTTGCACCGCGGCAGCGCGGATCCGGCCTTCATCGGTGCGGGCGCCTTTGCCGCTGGGGGTGTTGATGACCAACTTGATCTGGCGGTCGTTCAAATAGTCAAGCAAGTTCGGCCGCCCTTCGACGATCTTCTTCACCGGAATGACGGCAATGCCTTCTTCTGTCAAACGCCGGGCCGTGCCTTCGGTGGCAACCAGTTCATGACCCAGTTTCGTTAACCGTCGCGCGAGGTCAACGACGGCGTCCTTATGCCGGGCCGAAACGCTGACAAAAATCTTCCCCTCGGTCGGCAGCAACGTGCCCGCCGCGAGTTGCCCCTTGGCGAAGGCAATGCTGAACCGCTCGCTGATCCCCATGACTTCGCCCGTGCTTCGCATTTCGGGGCCGAGCACAATATCGACGCCCGCGAACTTGCGGAACGGAAAGACGGCCTCCTTCACGCTGACATGCGCGGGAATCGGGTCGCGCGTGATGCCCAGCTCCGGCAGCGATATGCCGGTCATCACCTTGGCGGCGATCTTCGCCACCGGCATCCCCGTCGCTTTCGCAACGAATGGCACGGTGCGGCTGGCCCGAGGATTCACCTCCAGCACATAGACCACCATCTTTCCTTCTTCCTTCTTGACGGCGAACTGCACGTTCATCAAGCCGATCACCCGCAGATGCTTCGCCATCGCGGCGGTCGCCTCGCGAATCTCTTGCACGACCGGCCCGGTCAGGCTGTACGGCGGAATGGCGCAGGCCGAGTCGCCCGAATGCACGCCCGCTTCCTCGATGTGTTCCATGATGCCGGCGATAATCACGTTCTCGCCGTCGCAAATGCAATCGACATCCACCTCGGTCGCGTCTTCCAGGAAGCGATCGATCAACACCGGCTGCCCTTGCGCAACGACGAACGCCTCGGCGACGAACCGCTCGAACTGCGAATGGTCATAACAGATTTCCATCGCGCGACCGCCAAGGACGAAGCTGGGACGGACGATGGACGGATAGCCGATCTTGGCCGATTCGGCGCGGGCCTGATTCATGTTCCGCGCGATGCCGTTGGCGGGCTGCTTCAGATTCAAATGATGCAGAATCTTCGCGAACTTCTCGCGGTCCTCGGCCGCTTCGATGGTATCGACGCTGGTGCCAATGATGGGCACGCCGGCGTTCGACAAAGCCCGCGCCAGGTTCAAAGGCGTCTGCCCGCCGAACTGCACAATGACTCCTTCCGGCTCGATCCGGTCGAAGATGTTCAGCACGTCTTCGGTCGTCAGCGGCTCAAAGAACAATAGGTCGCTGGTGTCGTAATCGGTGCTGACCGTTTCCGGGTTGCTGTTGACCATCACCGATTCGATGCCCAGTTCGCGCAGCGCGAAGCTCGCGTGGCAGCAGCAGTAATCAAACTCAATTCCCTGCCCGATCCGGTTCGGTCCGCCGCCCAGAATCATCACCCGCCGTTTGCCCGGCTTCCGCGGCGGCGTTTCGTCTTCTTCTTCGTAGGTCGAATAGAAATAAGGCGTGTAGGCCTCAAACTCCGCGGCGCAGGTATCGACGGCCTTATAGGTGGGAATCAGGCCTCTCGCTTTGCGATTGGCGCGCACGTCGATTTCCGTCGTGCCCCACATGGTCGCCAGTTGCCGGTCGGAAAAGCCGTACTGCTTGGCCTCGCGAAATGTCGGCGTATCGACTTGTTGCATGTCGCCGATGCCGCGGAGTTTTTCCTCCATCTGCACAATGCCATGCAGATGGTTGAGAAACCACGGATCGATGAACGTGAGCTGATGAATCTCGGCTAGGCTCATGCCGGACTTGATCGCATACCGCAAATGCCAGACCCGCTCCGCATTCGGCACGGCCAATTTGCCGCGAATATCGTCGGCCGACGGTTGATGCGGCGTGCCCCATAGATCCTTGCCATCGCAGCCAAAGCCGAACGCACCGACCTCCAGGCCCCGCAGCGCTTTTTGGAACGATTCCTTGAACGTCCGACCGATGGCCATCGTCTCCCCCACGCTTTTCATCTGCGTGGTGAGCGTGGCGTCGGCTTCGGGGAACTTTTCGAAGGCGAACCGCGGAATCTTGGTGACGACGTAATCAATCGATGGCTCGAAGCAAGCGAGCGTCTTGCGCGTGATGTCATTCGCGAGCTCATGCAGCCGATAGCCGACCGCGAGCTTAGCGGCGATTTTGGCGATGGGAAACCCCGTCGCTTTGCTGGCGAGCGCGCTGCTGCGGCTGACGCGGGGATTCATTTCAATCACGATCATCCGGCCATCTTGCGGGTTGATCGCGAACTGAATGTTCGAGCCGCCGGTCTCGACGCCGATCTCGCGCATCACCGCGATGCTCGCGTCGCGCATGAGCTGATATTCTTTGTCGCTGAGCGTCTGGGCCGGGGCGACGGTGATCGAGTCGCCCGTATGCACGCCCATCGGGTCGAAGTTTTCGATGGAGCAGATGATCACGACATTGTCGTCCAGGTCGCGCATCACCTCCATTTCGTATTCTTTCCAGCCGATGATCGATTCTTCGACCAGCACCTCCATGACTGGCGACAATTCGAGGCCGTGCCGTACCATGTTGTCGAATTCTTCGCGGTTGTAGGCAATGCCCGAACCGCTGCCGCCCATCGTGAAGCTGGGCCGCACGATGGCGGGTAGTCCGACCATCTCGAGCACCTTGCGGGCATGCTCCACGGTCTTTACCGTTTCGCCCTTGCAGACGGACAGACCGATTTTGTGCATCGCCTGCTTGAAGAGCTCGCGCCCTTCGGCCTTGGCGATGACATCGGGCCGGGCACCGATCATTTCGCAGCCATACTTGGCGAGCACGCCATGCTTGGCCAGGTCCATCGCCAGGTTCAAACCGGTCTGACCGCCCAGCGTGGGGAGGATCGCGTCGGGGCGTTCTTTTTCGATAATTTTTTCGACGATTTCCCAGGTCAGCGGTTCGATGTAGGTAGCGTCCGCCATCTCGGGGTCGGTCATGATCGTGGCGGGGTTGCTGTTGACCAGCACGACCGAATACCCCTCTTCGCGCAGGGCTTTGCAGGCCTGCGTGCCCGAATAATCGAACTCGCATGCCTGGCCGATCACGATGGGACCAGAACCAATCAGCAGAATCTTCTTCAGGTCGGTTCGCTTGGGCACGAGCGGAGGATTCCTTGAGCAAACGAGGGGCGCGACATTCGTATTTGATACCGGCAAGCGACGCGTGCGCGCAGTCTCAGCGCAAACGCAGCCTGCCGAGTAAAATCTCACAAAGTTAACACGCGCGGGCGGTTGCTTTCAAGGGGCGGAAGGATGGTTAACAGCGATGCTCGACGCCACTATCGAATGGCGACCGCGTTCACGCCGCAAGATAACCAGCCCGCATCAGTCAGCGCGAAAGTCGAGCTGCCAAGAATTCCGTATGTGTTCCATTATCTTCGAGATTTTTCCGGTTTCGGGCTTTTTTTTGGCAGACATCCCGCGGGTGAATCGCATTAACGAAAGTAGGCCTTACACCTTGCCATCAGCGAGACCCAAGCCATGCACCCCGAAATTGGGATTGAACCCACCTATTGCCGGCTGGAAGCCTTTCAACTGTTCGTCGAGCAGATGCCGGAGTTGCACACGACCGCGGGGCTGTTGCGGGCCGCGATTGCCGTGTCGATGCACGCCCTGGACGATGTTCAGCCGGGGCGGGTGGAACTTGATCTTCAGCGTTTAGCGCAGCGCGTGATCGCGCGTTGCCCGAGCGGGCAGCCTGCCGCCCGCCTCGCACATTTGCACGACGTGCTGTTCGACGAAGAGCGTTTCGTCGGCAACCTGGACAACTACTATGTTGCCCTCAACAGCTACCTGCCCGTCGTGCTCAATACCCGCCGGGGGCTCCCCATTCTCCTCGCCCTGGTCTACAAAGCCGTCGGCGGGCAGGTGGGTTTGCAAATTGAGGGTGTGAATTCTCCGGCCCACTTCTTAGCCCGCGTGCAAACCGAGACCGGCCCGATGATCGTCGATCCGTTCTATTGCGGCCAGGCCCTTTCGACCGAAGAAGCCTTCCGCCGGATCGAACTCGTGGCCGACCGGAAGGTGGCGCGTGATGCCCGGTATCTGGCCCCAGCCACCCATGCCCAGTGGCTCGCGCGGATTCTCGCCAACCTGCAAAACCTGTTCGCCAAAGAAGGCCGGCATGACGATTTGGCCGCCATGACCGAGCTGCAACAAGTGCTGACCCGCAAAGGGTTCTGATTGAGGGTGGGGCGAGCGGCGGGTGGCAAAACTCGTAGCTTACGGACCCGGCGCATGTCCGGAAAGTACTGAGCTACGGAAACTTCTCGCGCACGATTTTCTGATCTTCGGCGGAGAGTTTTTCGATGCGCAAGGTGAGGATCTTGCCGTCGCTGCTGCGGCGGAGTTGCACGAGATCGAATTCGAAATGGACGACTTCGGCCTCAACCTTGAACCCGCCCGTGTCGTCGGTCCAAATGCGATATTCGGACCCAGCGGGTTTTTTTCCGGTCGCGGCCGGGTGCGTGGGCGCGACTTCGGGAGTTTCGGTGGTGGCAGCTTGTTCGCCCGGCTTGGCGGTGAACAGCGCGTCGTCCTCCTCTTCGTTTTTCTGTCTAGTCGAATTTGGCCCTTCGACGACTCGGAGCCCGGCAGGCAGATTGCCTTCCGCCTTGGCGACGGGCTCGGTTTGCACCCGTAAGCGTTCGATCGTCACCACGGCTACCTCTCCATTAAACGCCCGCACCTGCACCAACTTGCCGCGCTTTGCCTGCACGAGGGCTTCGACCCATTTGTTTTCGCCGGACTGCACCATGACGATGTCCCGCGGCTTGACTTGGGCCAGATCCGTAGCGGGAAATCCGGGTGGTGGTTGATCGGCAGCCGGTTGCTGCGAGGCTGGCTGAACTGGGGGCGACGGCGGATTAGGTGGAGGTGGATTGAATGGGGCCGGGGGATTGAATCGGGGTGGATTGTTATTGGCATATTGTTGCTGGCGTTGTTCGCGGGCTTGCTGGTCGGCCAACCGCTGGGCTTCCCGCTGTTGTTCGCGCTGCGATTGTTCGGCGCGAGCCGTTGCCAGCCGCTGTTCCTGCTCGGCCCGCTGGGCGGTTGCTCGTTGCATCGTCATCGTTTCCACATAGGCCTCGAGTTCGGGATTTTCATTGAGCGTTCGCATCACGTCGGGCGGCGGCGGAATACCACGCAGAGGCCGGGCTTTCTCCACCGCTGCACGCAATTCGGTGAGATGCTGCTGGGCGAGTCGGTTGACCCGTAGCTGTTCATGGGCCGGCGGTTCCTTGGGAAAACATTGCGCGTCAAGGGCTTTCATCTCAGCAAGCAGCTCTTGCTCATGCCGTTTATGCAAGGCGATACACCCCTGATACCGGAGGTTCTCGAGCGTAACCCGCTCGCCCCCCGCATTGCCTTGAGTGGAAGCGCCGATGGCGAACAGGACCACTCCGCCCCCGCAGCACAATAGGATCGGAAGCCCGAAAAAAATGAGCGCTAGATAAAGAACGATGGTACCCGCGCCGGTCGTCTTGGGTGGCGCTTGATGATAGTTCATCGGGGGCACTCGTGGGGAAAACTTGCGTACTCGCAGCAATCAGGCGACCGGGGGAGAGATCGTCCCGGAAAAGTGACGTCAATGAGTATAACGCCGAGACTTGGGACGTACCACAGAATTTGGCGGTTCACTGAAACAAAATGATTGCTATCGAACAACCAGGGAACCTGGCGAAACTCGCGAATTTGCAATCGCTACGATCATAAAAAGGGTAAACGGCGAGTCGCACCCCGCCGAATGGCACTCACGCTAACGCCCTAAGAACCGTTCGTATGCGACTGGTACGACGATGAGCGTTAGAAAGGTTGACGACACCAACCCACCGAGAATGACAATCGCCATTGGGTGTTCGATCTCTTGGCCGGGCAAGTTGCCGAACAGGATTAGCGGCAACAGGGCCAGCCCAGTGCTGGCCGCGGTCATCAGAATGGGGGCCAACCGTTCGCATGATCCGCGGACAATCAAGCTCCGCCCAAACATTACGCCTTCCTCGGTTTCGAGATGTTTGTAATGACTGATAAGTAATATGCCGTTTCGCACGGCAACACCAAATACCGTCACGAAGCCGACGAGCGAACCCAGCGACACATCGCCTCCTGCGATGAGCACGGCGACGATTCCTCCCACGCATGCCAGCGGAACGCTCAACATGACCATCGTCGCCAGCCGAATGGACTTCAGGTCCAGGTACAGCAGCGTGAAAATACCGAGCAGCGCGACAGTGCTGAGCAGCAAGAGATTGGATTGCGCTTCGCTGCGGGCTGCATGTTCGCCGGCAAATTCCAGGTGATAGCCGGCTGGCAACTTGGATTGCAAATCTGTCAACCTGGCCTGGACATCGGACATCACGCTGGCAACGTCACGCCCTTCTGCATTGCAGGTCACCAGCATCCGACGACTTGCTTGTTCTCGATTGATCACATTCGGGCCATTCACCACGTCGATGTCGGCCACGGCGCGAAGCGGAATCTTTTCATGAGTGGGAGAATCAACCAATAGCTGACCCAGCGCCATCGGATTTGAGCGTGCGGCAGGAGTGGCCTTAACCACGACATCGAACACGCGATCGTGTTCATAGACTTGCCCCACTCGCGTTCCCTTCAGCAGGGTCTGAATATCCCGATTCAGTACTCCCACGGAAAACCCGTAGCGAGCGGCATCACGCGGGCGGACCAGGATTTGAATCTGAGGCACATCTGTTTGCTGTTCGACTCGCAGGTCCTGAATGCCTTCGACT
>JAYTUF010000412.1:0-1840 GCA_043744755.1 Anatilimnocola sp. | reverse complement strand
ACCAACGTCTGGACCGACGCCTACCTCGCGGCCTTTGCCTCAACGGTTGACTTCGAGGTCGTCACGTTCGATAAGGGATTTGCTCAGTACCCAAAGCTGCGTCACACGATTCTGTCTTGAAGCCGTACATGTAGACGCAGATGTATAGTTACTGAAGAGCGTGAAGCAAATGTGGTTTGTTGATTTATTTGAATCCGAGTGGCAATGATGTACGTGAGTCAAGTGACCACTTCCTGCTCACTTTTGATTGCCGCGGCTTGCTGCGCGATGTTTGTTAGCAACATGTCTTGCGCTCAAGAGGGGAGCGCGAATTCCCTTGAGTTTTTCGAAGCCAAGATTCGCCCGGTGCTGGTCCAGCATTGTTACAAATGCCATTCGGTCGGCGGCAAGAAGTCGAAAGGGGGATTGCAGCTCGATTCTCGTGAGGGAATTCGCAAAGGAGGCGATCGGGGGCCAGCCGTGGTGCCCGGCAAACCGGCCGAGAGTTGGTTGCTGACGGCGATTGAGCACACCGATGCCGATTTGAAGATGCCGCCGAAAAAAGATCGGATGCCGCGCGCGGTGCTGAACGATTTTCGCGAGTGGATCCGGCTGGGAGCGGTCGATCCGCGTGAGCGAAATGAGGCCAGCGGATTGAGTGGTCCGGTGGATATTGAAACGGGCCGTAAGTTCTGGAGCATGCAGAAACCGGTTGCTCACAAAGCTCCTATTACCAAGAAAGCGAACTGGGCGAAGCAGAAACTCGATCACTTCATACTGGCCAAGTTGGAAGCCGCAGGGCTTTCGCCTACAGCCGATGCTGAACCGGCCACGCTGCTGCGGCGAGTTCATTTCGACCTCATCGGTCTGCCGCCATCACCGGCTGCGGTGATTGAGTTTGAACAGCGTGTCAAACAGATTGGCCTGGACGCAGCACTGGCGGAAGCCGTCGATGCCTTGCTCGCCGCACCCCAGTTCGGTGAACGGTGGGGACGCCATTGGCTCGATGTCGCCCGCTTCGCCGAGTCGAGCGGCAAGGAAGCGAACATGTCGTTTCCTTATGCCTGGCGGTATCGCGATTATGTGATTGACGCGCTGAATGCCGATGTCCCCTTTGACCGGTTCATTGCCGAACAGATTGCGGGGGACCTGCTGCCTTACGAGAACGACCACGAGCGGGCGCGGTTGCTAATCGCGACTGGCTTTCTGGCGCTCGGCCCGAAGAATCTGGATGAAGCAGAACCGTTGCAGTTCGCGGCCGATGTGATCGACGAACAACTCGATACGGTGACGCGGGCGGTCATTGCCAGTTCGGTCGCCTGCGCCCGCTGTCACGATCACAAATTCGATCCGTTCACCATGCGCGACTACTACGCCTTGGCCGGTGTCTTCGCGAGCACCAAGACTTGTTTCGGCACATTTGTTACACCCTCCAATCGCATGGCCGGCGATCCGCTCCCCCTGCCGCGCGGCGCGAACCTGCCCATCCTACATCAAGGCTGCACACCGGCGCATGTGGCCCATCTGAAGCAGGAACTGGCTTCGCTACGCCAGCAACAAGCGGACGGCATGGCCGCGGCGATGAAGGCGATTCAGAATGGGGAGGACACGGAGAAGGTCTTTACGCTGCGAGATGCCCTGCGCATTTTTTGGACGTCCGGCGGCATCGAAGGACAACTCGAAAAGGTCGATTACGAAGGACGGCCGTTGCTGCTGGCGATGGGTGTCCTTGATGCGGAACAAATACACGACGCGCCGCTACTTGAGCGAGGCGAAGTCAAGAAGCCTGGCGAGCGAGTTCCGCGAAGTTTTCCGAAAGTCTTTCCTATTTCGTCGTCGTTTACGGTTCGCAAGAATCAAA
>JAYTUF010000411.1:0-7051 GCA_043744755.1 Anatilimnocola sp. | reverse complement strand
GGAGAGAGCTTTGCTTTCAATCCTGCTGAGCAACTGGCGGCGCGGGGCCAAACGGTCGGGGTCGCCGAGATCATAGATCTCCGGTGGCGCAAAATTTTCCATGGCCGGATGGTTCTTTTCCGAGCCGACGAACACCGGCGCGTGGGCCGAGCCGAGATAGCCGCCGATGCCAATATTCGGCGCGCAAAAAACGGGCGCCCCGACGCACTTGATGAGCCAGGCGTTGGAGACGAGATTGCGTTTGCTCGGCTTGTGCTTGGCGACGAACGAGCCCAGGTAAGGCTGGTCATCCGTCACGCCTTCTTGCACCCGCTTCGCCGATTGCCCGCTCAGCAGGTTGTGCATCGCATCGAAATGATTGTTGATGCTGCCCGGATGGGTCATCGAGTTAATGAGCGTGAAGTGGTCGGTAACCTTCGCGAGCTCGGTGTGCATCTCGTTAATGCGCATGCCCGGCACCTTGGTCGAGATCGGCTGGTACGGCCCCCGGTACTCATCCGGCGCGTCGGGCTTCATATCCCAGGTATCGACATGGCTCGGTCCGCCGCAGAGCAACACAAAGATGCACGACTTTTCGGCAGGAACGGCATTCCCGCTCGCGTCCACCGCATCTTTGCCCAGCACCATTCCCGGCATTCCCAGGGATATCGCGCCCATGCCCGCCGCGATGAGGGCTTGCCTACGATTCAATTCAAAAGTGTTGACCGACATATGGCTCTCCTTTGATGTGTGCAGTATGCGGGCGCGGTGCGCAAAATACAACCTGGATTTGGGGAGCGTTTCGCTTCCTTGTGACGATGGAATTGGTCAGCGCCGCCGGGCGCGAGTGGTCTGCGAGTGCGCCGGATTTGTCGGTCTCCGTTCGCTGCTGTGATCCATCGGCCAGCATTTGCAGCAAAACGGTTCTTCGAGAGCACAAACTTCGAGCGCACAAAAAAGCCATCAGAATTCGTCGCCCTGATGGCTGCGCTGTTTCGATCTGTTCTGCGGTAATCAATTACCCCGGCGAATGGGCGGTACTGGACTCGAACCAGCGACCTCCACGATGTCAACGTGGCGCTCTAACCAACTGAGCTAACCGCCCTCGAAACTGGACTCTAAAGATTAGTCCGCTCCGTAAAATGACGCAAGAGGCGAGTCGTTTCAGCGAGTGTTACAACGCCGTCCCGCGCAGAGCTAAGAGTGTCGTCAGCCCTGGAAGCGTGATCAGTGCCCTAGTATTCCGCTCGCAGCGACATGTTCATGCCCATCAGCCAGTAGTCTTCGGTATTGAAACCCGAGAATGCCGGGCGAGCCGGGCCGATGAGCGGGCCGGCGAGTTGCGTCAGGTTTACTTGCCGGTCGATCTGCGGGCCGGCGGTGACAGCCGACGACAGCCAGATGAAGTTGTAACCAATGCCCACGCTCCAGTTCGTGCTCAGGTGGTAGTTCAGATTCACGGTTAGTTCGGGAATCACCACGGTTTGGCTGTTGGTGTAGGAGCCGATGTTGCTCTGCTGAGCAAGCAAGCCGCCGGCAAGCGGAATCGGCGCGCCGTTGAGCGGCGTAATGACCGTGCTGCCCGCTATGTTCACCCGTTGCAGACTGGCGCCGAGCGAAGCCTTGGCCAGCCAATCGAGCGACCAGCGGCCGCGGCCCCGCGTTCCCATCAAGCCCAACATGCCGCCGTGAAACACGTTCGACGAGCTGAAGCGGTCGCGAATTTGGAAGGTGGTGCCATCGATGAACGGATCATGGGAGGTGTGAAAGCTGCGGATGGAGAGACTGTCTGCCAGGCGGAGATAAGAATAGCCGCCGATCAGATCGACGCGGTTGAGCCTACAGCGTTCCATCATGATTCGAGTGTAGACATCCGTGCCCGCGAACGACGTGTTGTAATTTACCGCGATGCTGCCATCGACGACCGGTCCATCCACGGGATCGGTATAGGCGATCAGCAGTGCGTCTTCCTGATTCAGCAAGGCATTGAAGAACGGCCGGGCTAGCACCGGGTCGCCGGTTGAATTGGCGTAAAAGTTTTCGGTGTCGCCTTCCAGGCCATAAGTCCGCACGCCCAGGCCAACGTTGTGCAGACTATCGAGCCAAACGCCCAGGTTAGCGCGGGCGCCGGCTTGAATCTCTTCGCCAAAGATCTCGTTGCCGAGCAGAATGTCGGTCGTGGGAAAGCCCAACACGCCGGCGGTCGCCCGGGGCACATTCGCCGGATTGCTGGTGGTGACCAGCGCCGGCATCTCAGAGCCTTTGCCCCACCACATCAGAAACTCAACCTGCGCCCACATATCGAGCGGCCGGCAACATTGGTTGCAGCAACCGCACGATTCGTCGCCGCACCAGGTGTCCTCGGCGGGCGTCGGATTGTAGCTGCCATCGTGGTCATTCAGCCAGGTGGACTGGCGGACGACATCGAAGGTGTCAGCCAAGGCCTGGCGAACCTCTTGAGCCGAGACCTGCGTCACGGTCAGGATGAGCAGAGCCGCGAAGGCGCTGGCGAGGCGAAGGTTCGTCTTCATAGACAGTCTCGTTCCTGGAAATTGCAAGTCGCTACCAACGAATCGACCCCTACAGTCGGACAATCCAGCAAAGTCTAACTGCGCGTTAAACTTTGCCTGAACGGGCCAGTCGTTCGCAGGCTGCGACTACCTCTCGGGTGTGAAGCCATGCCAATACGGCAGCGCACAACACGCTCCACAGGGATTTTCGGTCTGGCAAGTTGTATCGATTGAGCAAAAACTGCCGGAAATCCGTATTCTGCGGCCGCTAGCAACATTTTCGCCTTTTGAAGCTAACGCTAGATCGGCTTGGAACTTAAGAGCGATAGGCTGCGTATAAAGCTAGGTACCGAGAATCTTCATGGGCTTAAAGCAAGTAATTGGCGCAGGGCGTGCTTATCTCCTGCCGTTCCGAAAGTGCCTCCGCCATTTTGCACGGTTGATTTAATCCGGTCGGGAACGAACGATTGCCGGTTCAATTGCTGGCGGGACAACGATCCGGTTGTAGAGTTAGGAATTGAGATGCCACCCGATCTGCACCACCGCCGCCGCTATCACTCAACCACGACGCGCCCATGAGTTCCAAGACCGCAGTCAACGGCATTCCTCAAGGTTGGCAAGCGAGCGTGCTGTCGTGGCTGGGCGGTCCGATCCAGCGCCGACTGGCGACCTGGGGCGGGCAACTGCAGCAGATCAACAGCTACGAAGCCACCCTGGCGGCCGAAGACAATCGCGACCTGCGAAAGCGCAGTCTCGCTCTTCGCTATCGTTCGAAAGCCGGTGAATCGCTGACGAGCCTGGTCCCCGAAGGCTATGCCCTCGTCCGCGAAGCTGCCAAGCGAACCATCCAGCAGCGGCATTACGATGTGCAAATGGTCGGCGGCATGGCGCTGTTCTATGGGTGCATTGCTGAGATGGAAACAGGCGAGGGGAAGACGCTCACGGCGACATTGCCGCTGTATTTGCATGCTTTGACCGGCAAAGGTTCGCACCTGGCGACCGTGAACGATTATTTGGCCGAACGCGATGCTAGCTTCATGCGGCCTGTCTATGAACTGCTGGGGATGACAACCGGCGTGGTCCTGACACCCGATTCGCAAGATGTCCGCCGCAAGAATTACGCCTGCGACGTCACCTATGGCACTGCCAAAGAGTTTGGCTTCGATTTTCTCCGCGATCGCTTGCTGCTACGGCGAATGGGCATGGCCCAAGCCAACTTGCTGAACCAGCTCACGTCCGCTCGCATGGAACCCGGCGGCGAAATGCCCGTGCAGCGCGAACATCATTACTGCCTCGTGGACGAAGCCGATAGCATTCTCATTGACGACGCCCGCACGCCGCTGATCATCGGCTCACTCGGCGACAAAGCCATCGAGCGAATCGTCACACTCTATCGCTGGGCCGCCGAAGTAGCGTCGCAGTTTGAAGACGAACTGCACTACGAGTACGAGCACGATGACAAAAAGATCGAACTCTCCACCGAAGGGCGACAACTGGTCCGGTCCCTCCCCAAACCGGAGATTCTCCGCGGCGTGGGGCTGATTGACCTGTATCAGTACGTCGAACGGGCTATCAAAGTCGCGCGCGACTTTTTGCTCGATCGCCAATACGTCGTGAAAGAGGGCGAGATCGTCATCGTTGACGAAAACACCGGCCGCCTAGCTGAAGGGCGGAAGTGGCGCGACGGCATCCATCAGGCCATCGAAGCCAAAGAAAAGATCGAAGTCACCGTGCCGACCGGCCAGGCCGCGCGAATCACGGTGCAGGATCTGTTCCTGCGTTACAAGCATCTGGCGGGCATGACGGGGACTGCCTCCTCGGCGTCGCGCGAGTTTCGCAAGGTCTATAAGATGCGGGTCGTGCCCATTCCGACCAACTGCCCCGTGCAGCGGAAGCGCTTATCCGACCGTGTGTATGGCACCGCTGATCAAAAGTGGGCGGCGATTGTCGAAGATGTCCGTGCCGCGCACTTGAAAGGCCGACCCGTGCTGATTGGCACGCGGTCGATCGATAAGTCGGTCATCCTCTCGAAACTGCTGACCAACGCGGGAGTGCCGCACCAGGTACTCAACGCTCACGAAGTGGCCGCCGAAGCCGAAATCGTCGCTCGCGCCGGTGAAAGCGGTAAAGTCACCGTGGCCACGAACATGGCCGGCCGCGGCACCGACATCAAGCTAACTCCACCCGTTCGCACAGTGGGCGGCCTGCATGTGATCTGCACCGAACTGCACGACTCCGCCCGCATCGACCGCCAGTTGATGGGCCGCTGCGGCCGGCAGGGCGATCCCGGCACCGTGCAACAATACATGTCACTCGACGACGACGTGGTCCGCACCGGCTTCGGTCCGCAAACGGCCGACAAATTGACGAGCGCTGGCGAAAAAACATCCGCGTCGCCGCAGCAATATCTCAACCTGCTCAAGCGGGCTCAGCAAAAAGTGGAACGCCGGCACTTGCGCGATCGCTTCGTGCTGCTGTTCCATGAGAAGGAGCGGAAGAAGATGCAGCAGGAAATGGGCCAGGACCCGTACTTGGATACTCCCGATTAAGAAACCTGGCGCTCGCGGAATTAGCTTTAGCGGAATCCGGTAAACACATACTTAGCCATCGGCTTCAGCCGGTGGACGCAAAACACAGAGGGTGCGGCTTTAGCCATAAAAAACCCCGCGGTTGTTGCAGGTTGGCAACGCGGGTAGCTAGTTGCCTAAAGCCGGGCCTGCTGTGAACGCTCTCCACCGGCTGAAGCCGGCGGCTAAGGAAAGAAGCGATTGGGTCGCCAAATGTGGGTGAAATACAGAGCGTTTGAACTCTTGCCAAAATCGATTGTCACCCCTTGTCAAAGAACCCCGCACGAGACACGCGCAGTCAGGCACACGCTTTGCAAATAACCACACGCCCTGCAGTTCCACTGCCAGAAAGTTCACCTCCCCGCAACTTCGGCAAATGAAGCAAGCGGGCGAAGTCGGTTCAATCGTCGATACAGTCGGTTCAGTCGTTTCAGTCAGCAAACATTTGGTTCCAGTTTCGGAACATCGGTTGTCAAGAACATTGAGCCGGCGCTACGCGGCGCTTACATTGAAATACAGCATTGAAATGCATCGAGCCAGCGACGTATTCCTAAACTGTGGCCTTAACTGTCGCTTGCACTCCGTCCGCCGTCCTCTGTCAGAAACGATTGTCCCATGTCGCAACTGAACTCTGAGACCATCGAAAAAACCAAGCAGCAAATCCGTGGGCTGGTTGGCGAAATTCAGCAGCTCTCGAAGAGTGACCTCACCGACGAAGAGTATTACGCCGCTTTTCTGCAGCGCGTGATGCAGGCCTTGGCCGCGGTCGGCGGAGCGGTGTGGACGCTAGGCGAAGGGAAGAAGCCTTTCCTCGCCTATCAGGTCAACATCAGCCCCACGCTGCTCGATACCGAGAGCGAAGATGCCAGCAAGCACTCGAAGCTGCTGGAATACATCGTCAACACGAATCAGCCGCAGCTAATCCCGCCCCTCTCCAGCGCCGGCGATGAACGCTTGGGCGGCAACCCCACGCGGCAACTGATGGTCGTCGCGCCGCTGGGGCACGATGGCATTGTCGAAGGCTTGATCGAAATTTTTCAGCGGCCCGATACGCAGCCCGCGACGCAGAAGGGCTATCTACGGTTCCTGGAGCAGATGTGCGCGGTGGCCTCCGAGTGGTTCAAGAACCGCAAGCTGGGGCAACTCACCGATAAGCACTCGCTCTGGGCCGACGCCGATCAATTCTCTCGCAGCGTTCACGAAACTCTCGACCTGCGCCAAACCTGCTACACCATCGTCAACGAAGGTCGCCGGCTGCTGGGCGTGGACCGCGTGAGCGTGGCCATCAAACGGGCCGGCGCCTGTACGGTGGAAGCGGTCAGCGGGCAAGACACGGTCGATGCCCGCTCGAACGTGATGACCATGCTCGGCAAGCTCGCCACCCGCGTCGCGGCTTCGGGCGAACCGCTCTGGTATCTCGGCTCGACCGAAGACATGCCGCCGCAGATCGAAGAAGCGCTTGAAGAGTACGTCGATCATTCCTATACCAAGTCCCTCTCGGTCTTGCCGCTCCGCAAGCCTCGCTCGCTCGAAGCCGCCCCGACCAATGCCACGGGCGAAGCCGTTCAGCCACAAGGCGAAATCATCGGCGTGTTGATCGTCGAACAGATCGAAAGCGAAATTCCCCGCGAGGTGCTCGACCCGAAGCTCGACCTGGTCTTTGAACACAGCGCGCGGGCTCTTTCGAACTCGCTCGAACACAACACGCTCTTCCTGATGCCCGTCTGGCGGGCCATTGGCCATTCGCAGGTGATGATCCAAGCCCGCAACCTGCCGCGGACGCTGACTATCGGCGGAACGATCCTGGCCATCATCCTGGCGCTGTTCATTGTTCCTTGGAACTTTGATATGCCGGCCACGGGCGCGATGCAACCGAAGGATCGGCGAGAAATCTTTGTTCCCGAGCGGACCGTGGTCGAAGAAGTGCGCGTTGACAATAACACACTGGTCAACGCGGGGGACGTGCTCGTGATCCTCCGCAGTGATGAACTGCAG
>JAYTUF010000410.1:0-7069 GCA_043744755.1 Anatilimnocola sp. | reverse complement strand
CAAAAGCTGGAAAAACCACTGGAACGAACACCCCCAGCCGCTAGCAGCTTGAGAGAACGGAATTAGCGTTTTCGGCACTAGCGCCTGGCGGCTGATTTGAAGACCGGCTGAAGCCGGGGCTCCAACTTGGAAAAAGTTCCCAAATCTTTCCGCCGTTGGACCAGACGTGTCCACCCTGCATCGTCTAATACGTAGGCGGAACTTCTTTCTCAATTTGGTTGAAATTGGCACACAACTTGTCAGCACCACCTGTGGACGTGGCGTTATCAAGTTGGTGGTGGCAGAGTGCGGAATCGTTATCGCGCGGCACGGGTGAAGGACGCGCGATGGTTATCGACCCACCCGGATTAGTTGTTATCAACTTGGCGATGATGTTATCAGAATATTATCGATAACAGATCTATGATAGTTATGCAACATGTTGCCGGGAATGGAGTTGCGGCGGGTTGTTCGGTCGCCAAACGCGGGTGGAAAAGAGAGCCGAAAGTGTTATCGCCAGCCGTTATCGGGCGAATCGCCACGTCCAGGGGTCGGGAGTCTTTGGCGAGTGAAGTCGATTCAGAAAGTGTTATCAACCTTCGCCAAAGACTCCCGACCTCGGTCACCTTGTCTCCTTCTCCTTGATCCACGGCTTCACTCCGGGCAGCGCATACCGGGGCTGATACTCCGGTTGCACTTGGGCGTGTTCCAGCAGGATGCGGCGGACTTCCAGGATGCTGAGGGGATAGCGGTGGATGCTGGTGTGGTCGGCGGGAACGAACTTTTCGGAAGCGACGTTATCGAGGATCGCGCTCGATTTGCCCACGACGCCGTCTCCCTCTTCCGAGTACCAGCCCAGGAAGGTGTCCTTGGAAACGACGCCGATGACGTTGTGAAACAGGGTGCCCGGCCCGCGCTCGGCGGCATTCAAGGCCGGGAAGATCGGGCAATCGGGGGCGAGCGAGTCGATCGAGGTCGTCATCGTCAGTAGGTCGCTGTTGCGGAAAGCGGTCGGGTTGTCGCGCGTCAGCTTATGGGCGAACTCGACCATGACCTCGGGCAGCCGGATGAACTTGCGTCCGAAGTAGCGGGTGTAGTCGTCGGCAAAGTTGCTGCCGTGATGGGGCGTGCCGAGCGTGATCACCCGTTTGATGGCTGGGTTGGGATGAAAATAAAAGGACCTGGCCAGCTTGTTCCGCTCTTCTTCGGAAGCGTTGATGTCTTCGATGGGCACCTTGCTCACCAGGTTCCAAAAGCGGTCGCCGCTGTCGATGGTTTGCAGCCTGGAAACGAGGCCCCCCATGCTGTGGCCGACGAGGACCATCTGATCGAGATTCGAGTTCTCACCGCGCGGATCGAGATCGGCCCGCATCTGGGCGAGCGACTCACGCATCTGCGCGGCGCTGGTCCAGAAGGGCTGACCCGTGGGATATTGATAGAACCAGAACTGGTACCGCCGCCGCAGTTCGGGGAAGGCCCGCAGGTCGTTGAGCATTTCCATCCAGGTCGTCGGGCTGGACCACAAGCCATGCACCATCACGACGGGGATGCGGTGGGGGTCGTAAGGCTCGACCATGAACAGACCTTTGATCCCCTTGGTCGTTCCCGGATAGAACAGTTCCGTGGTGGGATTGTTGGTCTCTTGAAATTGCGGATCGTCGAGGAAGAAGGCGAGCGGCGTGCTGATGTCGGCTTCGAGCGGCACCAGGCGATTGCAGACCTCGATGTCGGTGGCGAGCAATGGATCGTAAAGCTCCAGCACACAGCGATGGATGTTTTCGTTCTCGGGGTTGGCCTCTTGCTCGACGCGCATGAACGCGGTGACGGCGAAGCTGAGACCGGGCGGATAATATTTCTCCGCGGGTGAATCGCCGGCGTTCTTCCTGCGGACAGCAATCAGCGGCACGCCGAGACCGTAACTGTGATGATGATTCGTTAGTCCGCTGGAAATCTCGTACTTGCTGACAAACTCCAAGGTGGATATATCTTCCGCCCGCCACGGTCCGCGGATGGCGATTTCGAGGTGATATTCTTTCTTACCGGTCTTGATGACGTGCTGCACGCCCGGCTTGAGTTGATGGGCAGAGCTGACGATGCGCAAGGCTGCTTCGAGCGCGCCGTTATACAAATCGCAAGCGCGGCGGAACTCGGGATCGTACGGATTGCGAAAACGATCGAGACCCGGATCGAACAAATACCAATAGGCATGCGCGACGGCGGCCCCATGCACGTCCAGGGCTTCCTTGGGTTTGTGCTGCAGTTCAAGTTGTTTGCCTTCGAGATAGGCCAGCTCGGCATAGGCATAGATTTTGTCGGCCGTCGGCTCGCGGGCGAGTTCCTTTTGAAAGCTGACCAGCGCCACCTGTGGACTATCCCGCACTTCTTCGAGCAAGTTATAGCGACGGAGCAACTGCTCGGTGCGTCCCGTTGGTTTGGGCCCGGTGCGAGCCAGCAGTTGCAGCGGCCCCGCGAGCGGATTGCTGGGTTCTTCGCGGATCGTCACATACCGCTGGCGGGCACAGCCGGCGCACGACAAGGCCGCGGCCATGATTGCCAGCAGCAACCAGGCCGGCGGGATCGGTCGATGCTCCGCGGCATTGAACATTGGGGTACTATGATCTCCGCCCCTATTTTGGGCGGAGTAGCGTGTACCGCAGCAGCGGGCTGGGCGTCAAGAGAAGCTGGGGAAGTTACTTCTTCGCTTCCGGCTTGTTCAGCATTTTGGTGACCAGCGTGGCCACCAGTTCCGGCTTGGCCTCTTTCCGCAGATGCTCCAATGTCTTTTTATCGACGGCCAATTTGGAGAGATGTGCAATCACCGAGTCCCAGTTTTTTTCCAGCTTCTTGCCGGTGGAAAGATACAACTCGGTGACCAGCTCCTGCACTCGCTGGAGCGCGATGGTCTCGCGGTTGTCGTAAAAGTTCTTGATCGCCTTTTGCTGAAATTTGGAGAACTCGGCCATGAGGTGTTATGAATCTCCGTAAGGTCGCGGGGACGGCGTAATGTTAGGGAGTGGGTGCTGGCGCGGGAGCATCGATTTGAGCCGTCGCCATCGAGGCCCGCACGGCATCGAAAACCTTGTGTTTGGTCCCCGAGGAAGTCGCCGCCCGCCAGCCGACGAAGACCTGATTGGCGCCAGCGTCGAGCGAATAGACTTCAATTTGGCCGGGCAAGTTTTCCATCGCGCCGTTGATTTCAAATTCCAGATTGCCGGTAGCCTTCAGCAGCCTGACGGGTATGGTGCCCGCGGGGGGTGCGTCCGTCCAGGCGGCAGCGCCGTCGATGGGCGTGATTGCCGCGAGGATTTGGTTTTTGAAATCGTCGGGAACTCCCGTGGTTTTGTTAATGACGAACAGATAGCAATAGGCGGGAATGTTCTTTCCGGAATCATCGGCTAGTGGCCGCTCCATCGTGTAGCAAAAACCGGGCAGATCAACCTTCATCAGTTTAGCCCGGGCTGTATCCGCCCCAAGGGACTTCACTTCGGATCCGGTAAACAAAGTCGGCAACTTGAACTTGAAACCAATCGGCTTGTTGGCAGGATCGGTTACGGGGAAAAACTCCGTAGTGAGAATCGCGGGAGCGTTGGCCGCTCGCTTCGACATGACTGTGGTGAAGTTATCCAGCCGCGCGTCGTATTCGCCCTTGCCGCAGCCGATTAATGTCAATGCAGAACTCAGGCCCACAATGAGCCCAAACGTCGGCTGGAAACTGTCGTTGAGAAATCGCAATTGCATGAGAACTTGCCCGAGAAGTAAACGAACTTTATCGCTCCCTATTGTACCTAACGCCAGAGCGGCAATCATCCACTGCTGCCGGCCGCCCCCGCTTGCAGGCAATGCCGGTTGGCCATGCTGATACCGCTGATGATCGAGCCGATGATGCCGACATAGCCTTGATCGGTGCCGCAGAGAAACAGGTTTTTAAGGTGCGTCTGCCCATTGAGCCGCTTGTCGGGAGCGCCATAAACGGCGCCGTTGTCGTGCCAAGTGAAGCGGCGGATGGTCGTGGGCGTGAACATATCCGAATCGACCACATGGCTGCGAAAGTCTGGCACGAACCGCACCGCGGACGCCACGACCTGGTCGTAGCCGCGCAGTTTTTCGAGCTGATACTGCTCAGGCGACATATTCAGCCAGCGATCGAAATCGGCGAGGGCTGTGATGCGGATCATGTTGTCCGGCAGCTCGCCATCCTCTGGCGCGTAGCGAAAATTATTCGGCGAACAGATCACGCCGGTCCGCACATCAATAGGCCTATCTCGCGGCCGCTGCCAATGAAACTGCGGCGAATCGTTGTAGAACACAATCGTGCGATCATTGCCTAGCGCTTGCGGCGAACGATCCAACACTGACACCGTTTCGACAAACGACAGTTGCCCAGCCCGCGCCGGTTCCGCACTGGAGAGATCGTCGCACAGCCGCAACGTTTCGACGATGCCGGCCGAGGAAAGAATCACGCGGGCCTGTAATTCCTGCCCGTTATCGAGCACCACGCCGGCAGCGTGATCCCCAGCGACGTGAATCCGCGAGATGCCGCTGCGCAGCTTTAATTCGCCTCCCAGTTCGCGAAACTTGCGAACCAGATTTTTCAGAATCAAGCGCACGCCGCGAAAGGGGCGGGCCATTCCTTCCAGAAAGATCGCTCGAAACATAATGCTGAACTGGCCCCAGTCCATATCGTCCTCGCGAGCATTGCCATACCACATCAGCGGGCAGAAGAGCATTTCGATCAGCAGTGGGTCGGTGATCGTCTCGTTCAAAATCTGCCGCGAGGAGAGCGTGAAAATCTCGGCGTTCAAATCGTCGTAGCCGGCGATCTTGTCCAGCAGTCGCTGGAAGTTGTCGCGCTGTTGCGGGAAGAGACGCTCGATCTCACTCTTCAAGTAATTCGGGTCATTGTTGAACCTCAGTTCCACGCCCGGAAACGCGACCGCGGAGCCAATCTGCGGCGCGAGGGCCAGATCATCCCAGGCCATCCGCAATTGCCGCAGCAGCACAGCCAGCGGCCCCTTCTTCGCGCCCTTGGGCGTGAAGTTCGTCACCGCATGCAGGCCCACATCAAAATCGCGGCCGCGCAGCCGGTAGAACGAATTCAGCCCGCCAATCGTGTTGTGC
Organism: Anatilimnocola sp.; assembly: GCA_043744755.1. Lineage (GTDB taxonomy): Bacteria > Planctomycetota > Planctomycetia > Pirellulales > Pirellulaceae > Anatilimnocola. Next base: position 1,972 of record JAYTUF010000410.1, on the reverse strand, counting down.
CGCTCGCAGATGCAGACCTTCTGATCGAAGTAGGCCAGGCGAATTCCCGCCGCGAGCCCCGACATGCCGGCACCGATGATGAGCGTATCGTAGGTGGACATCGGGCAAAAGCGCAGCCGAGGGAATGGGGGAAGAAGCTTCTCCCATTCTAACAAGCAGTAGCTTTCACTGTGTGCCAGCAACTATTCGCGGTCCGTTGCTCGACTGTCCAGCCGCCTACGAGTCATTTCCATTTCCGCCGCGATCGTCTGTTCGTCAGGCAGGGCCGTTCGATACTCGGCAGCGAGCACTTTATTGGGCAGTCCTTCCAGCGCGTACTTCGCCAGCGTCTTCCCTTTCGACGCACAGAGAATGAGTCCAACGGGCGGGTTTTCGTGCGGGAGCATCCAGTGGGCTTTGGCGTAGTTCAAGTACATGTGCATCTGCCCGGCGTCGGCATGCGTGAACTTCTCGAGTTTCAGATCGATAATCACCAGGCACCGCAACCGCCGATGGAAGAACAACAGATCGATGCGATACCACTCGTCGTCGATTCGCAATCGCCGTTGGCGTCCGACAAACGTGAAATCGCCGCCCAACTCTAGCAGGAACGACTCCAACTTTTCGATCAGCGCAGCTTCGAGTTCGCTCTCTGAATATTCGTCCTTAAGATCGAGAAATTCGAGTACATAGGGATCTTTGAGTTCCTGTTCAGGAGTGACCAGATCTTCTGCCCGAGTCAGCTGACCCTGCTCAAGCATGGCGGCTTTATTCTTTGAAAGTGCCGTCCGTTCGTAGAATTGGCTGTCGATCTGCCGTTCGAGTTGGCGAATTGACCAGCCGCCGCGAATCGCTTCTTGTTCGTAAAAATTCCGGGCGTGCTCGTTCTTCACCGAGAGCAAGCGGACGTAATGGGACCAGGGTAGCGGGAAGGGTTGTCGAGCGAATTCCCCAGACAGTGTCTGGGAAATTGTGTCGGAGGGAAGCGCCAAAGCCGTTTCCGAAGATTTGGCAGACAGTGTCTGCCGAATTGCCAATTTGTCAGACAGTGTCTGGCAAATTGGCCACTGCAGATAAAAGTGCCGCATATTCTGCAGATTGGCCCGCGAAAACCCCCGCCCGAAGCGTTTCGTAAGGTCACCCGACAGTCGCTTGAGCAACTCCGCTCCGTATTCCGCCCGCTTCTTCCCTTGCTGTTCGAATTCGACGATTCGCCGGCCGATTTCCCAATAGGTCAGCGTCATTACGGCGTTGACCGAGCGCGCGGACGTCCGCCGGGCCGTTGCCAACAGCTCGGCAATTGCTATCAATACCGCATCATAGCCAGCGAGCGCGCGTTGCGGCGTCAACGACTTCTTGGTTTGCTTGGCCATCGATTCTTAGAGCGATCCCTACACCGGCAGAATCAACTCTCGCCCTTCCACATCGCGAAGCTCGATTTCGAGATGCTCTGGAAAGACCGTGGCGGAACTCAGAATCTGCACGCTCAGGCTGAAGTCGTCTTCCAGCCGAGTGATCTCTCGCCGCTTCTTGTTATTCAGATAGGCGGCCACCGGTTCGGAAACCTTGACCGTCACGCGCGCGATCTTCGGCTGCTGGCTGGCGAGCATCAGCAGGCGGACGACCTCGATAGCCATGCTCTCGGCGGTCTTCACCACGCCGCGGCCGGTGCAGCAGGGGCAATCGCTGTAGACGGCGGTCTTGAGACTGGGCCGAATTCGCTGGCGAGTCATTTCGATCAGGCCGAACGGACTGGTCCGCAGAATCTTCGTGCGGGCGCGGTCGCGGCGCATCGCGTCGCGCAAGGCCCGTTCGACGCCGCGGCGATACTTTTCGCGGCGCATGTCGATGAAATCGTTAACCACCACGCCACCCAGATCGCGGAGTCGCAGTTGACGGGCGATCTCTTTGGCCGCCGAAACATTCAGCTTGAAAGCGCTGGTTTCCGCATCGTCACCAGTGCGAAAGTTGCCGCTGTTCACGTCGATGGCGA
>JAYTUF010000409.1:0-7070 GCA_043744755.1 Anatilimnocola sp. | reverse complement strand
CTGTCGATCTGGCCACCAAAGAATTCATGTTCTCCTGGCTGGGTCCGCCCGTGGGGGTGACCGTCCGGCAGCAACTTCATAATCCAGCTTTGGGCTCGAATCACGAGTTTCTGGTCCTCGGAAAGGACCTCGGCCTGCACTTTGGCTTTCAAACGGCGTGCAATCCTGGCGCGGTGTTTGGCATGGGCGCCGGCTACTGGTGGGTGTTTTCAATCCTGTCGGTCGTTGCCGCCGTCGGCATCATCACCTGGCTGTTTGTGTGGCGCGCCGCCCACGATCGCCTGCTGACCTTCGCGCTCGGCGGCGTGATGGCGGGAATTTTTGGCAATCTCTACGACCGCATCGGGCTGTGGGATGCGAGCCAACTTTTCCCCGCCTGTGAACACTGCGTCCGCGACTGGATCCTGGTGCGCTACGGCTATTTGACCGCGAACGGCAGCCTGGAATACTACACCTGGCCCAATTTCAACATCGCCGATTGCCTGCTGGTTTGCGGGGCCGGGATGTTGATGTTTCATGCCTGGCTGGGGCCTCGGTCGATGCCGGCTGAAACTTCCGTGACGGAAAATTCCGCTGCCTGATTGGCTTTTCGTTGCCGTATCGGCTATCGTGCTGCTGAATCGCAGAGCGCCGCGAATGGGGAAGAGGCAATCGACCCATTCCGACTTCGGCTTCGGCCGACCTGTCAGCAGAGTAAGCGTTTATGTCGCACGATGTGCGCATCATCGCCGCCAGCGAATTTCTGCAGACCACCATCGAGGGGACCATTGCTCTCGAGGGCAGCGAGCAGATTCTGCGGCAAATCGCCGACGCTTGCCGCGAGCACGATCAACATCACGTGTTAATCGATGCCACCAAACTGCCCGCGAAAAGCCCCCTCTCGCTCATCGACCTTTATCAACTGGGCAGCAGCCTGCAAGCCTACGGCTTCGGCCCGTCGCACCGCATCGCCCTGCTCTGCAATCTGGGCGAGAGCACCCAGCGGGCAAAGTTCTTCGAGCTCGTCGCCGTCAACCGCGGCGCGAACGTCCGCGTCTTCGACAAAATCGAAGACGCCTGGTCCTGGCTGAGCGAGGAAGCGTCGCCGGGCGGAAATCCCGTTGCAATGAACAGCCCGGCGTCGGCGTGTTGAGTGGGGAGGGCAAGACAAGGAGCCGCGCACGAAGTAGGTGCAATCCGGCTGATATGAAGCGCACCGTTGGTGCTTGAAGATTGGCACCCGTGCGGGAGCTCCTGATTCTTCACTCGCCCTGCTTCTGCGGCTGAAACTCGGGATGAGTGGCTTGCAGGATCTCTCGAATGGCGGCGCGATCGGCCGCGGACAGGTGTTGGAACTTTTCGCTTTGGTCCTGGCCGCTGAGGACTTCTTCCAGGCGGCGAAACAGATAGGCTTTCGCCTCCTTGGGCAGGGCCAGCAAGCTGGGCGAGTAGATCAGGTAGCTGCAAGGATATTTGAACATACGCCGCGTGAGATCGAATTCGCGCAGGGATCGCCCCTGCTTGTCGCGCTGTCCGGCACGCACGAACTCGGCTGCAAACTCACTGGTCCCCGCCACGCGGGACGTCAACGGCGCTTCTTCGCAATAGAGCATGTACTCCACCAATGGTTCGCAGCCACTGGCGATCCGGCTCTTGGTGCTCGCGCGGAGTTCAGCGGAGTTCTCTCCCAAATCCCGGCTCAGGGCCTTGTCAAAGTAAAGCGATTGCTGGGTGCTGAAATTGGCTTGCGTGATGTAGTTGTGCGCCGTCGTCTGATGTTCCAGAACCAGCAGCGCTACGAGATCGCTATGCGGAGTCAGGTAGCCGCTCGTTTCCAACCAGGGGGAAAGGTCGCTCACGTTTTGTCCAGCCGCGTTATCCACCTCCTCGGGCCGGCTGCGACCGCGAATGATCAGATTCCCCAAATGCTTCTGGTCACCGTGGGTGCCCGTGACATACCAACCACCCCACCGCTGCTCGAAGGGACTGGTGTGATCGGTGCGATGCGAACCGGACGACAAGATCGGCAGGCCTTGAGCATCGCTGTAGACAGACCGCACCACATGCCCGGGCACGCCGCGAGTCGATGACGAACCATGACAGATCAAGCAGTTGTCCGTCTGGCGAACGAACAGCGGCTTGGCCGCTGGCTCTTGCGCGAGCGTGTAAAACACTGCTCCCAAATCGTTATCAACGGTGGAGAGTTCCAACACTTCGCCGTCTTGGCAAAAGCCGACGTAGGTATCGTCATTGAAGTACAACGCTCGCGGTGTGCGCGGGGCAATTCGCTGCCGCTGCATGCTGGTTTTGGAAAACACCAACATCTGCGACGACTGCGGGACCTCGAGCGCGGCGAGCAACGCCGGCAGATAACCAAACTCCTCATCATATTTCAGCGTCTGCCGGCCGGAGCGGAGTTCCGCCGCGAGGCGCGCCACGCGATCAGTGGGCTGCCGTTTGCTGTACTGAATAGGCTCGCGCTCGAACTCTTGAGCTGCTGCGGAAAGTAACGACAGGGCCACCACAACCACCGCCGTGGTGCCCCACGTCAAGATTTTTGGAAGTCGCATGTCATCCTCCGCATGTCATCTTCGTCGGCCGCGTTTGGTAAGTAGGCAACCCCTCTGCCCTAAGCCTACCAAACCATAACTGGATGTCAATGTCCAATTTAAGATTTCCAGCTTCCAGGAATCTCCCACTTCTGATTTTAGGCCGCCGCGCGAATAAACTACGACCAAAGCTCGGCCCTTCCGTACTGAACAGTTTGTCAACTGTCCGGCGGTTGTTGACTGTCGAACCCGGAGGGTTCGTAGCCATTAGCCCCGGGTTGAGGCAATAGCCGATACCCGGGGAAAATCCATTAAATCAGCATTCGATCCCGAAGGGATCGCAGTTCGCACGGCGCTGCGATCCCTTCGGGATCGAGGTCTAAATATTGCTTCGACAACCCCGGGTGTCGCTGCGCTCAACCCGGGGCTAATGGCTGTGATCCCTTCGGGATCGAGGGCCAATTGTTTCGTCAGTGACGAATCGTTGCAGCCCACGGCAATAATCATGCTCGCTGCCAAAACGAGCGGCAATGGCATGTCTTTGCTGGATCTCATCGTCGTCCTCACGATGTTTGCTCAAAACAACCGGTTATACCCATTCAACGCTGCAACCCGGTACGCTTCCGCCATCGTGGGATAGTTAAACGTCGTGTTGATGAAATACATGAGTGTGTTATTGGGCGGGGGTTGCATCATGATGGCTTGGCCGATGTGGATGATCTCGGCGGCGTTTACGCCGAAGCAGTGGACGCCCAGGATGGCCAGGGTTTCCCGATGAAACAGCAGCTTGAGCATGCCCACGCGGCGGCCGGTGATTTGGGCGCGGGCCAGGTGTTTGAACAGGGCGTGACCCACTTCATAGGGGACGCCCTCGGTGGTCAGCTCGCGCTCGGTCTTGCCGATGGAACTGATCTCGGGGCTGGTATAGATGCCGGTGGGAATGTCCTTGCCCAGCAGGCTCGCACAATCGTCGCCGTTGAGATGCAGCACCGCGGCGCGGCCTTGCATGTAGGCAGCGCTGGCGAGAGCGGGATAGCCGATCACATCGCCGACGGCATAGATGCTGGGGACCGTGGTGCGATACGATTCGTCCACCTTCAATTGCCCGCGGGTGTCGGCTTCGAGGCCCACATTCTCCAGGCCAAGCTTATCCGTGTTGCCGGTCCGGCCGTTCGCCCAGAGCAAGATATCGGTCTTCAGCTTCTTGCCGCTCTTCAGGTGCAGCACCACGCCATCGCTCAGCCCTTCGACTTTTTCATAAACCTCGCCGTGGCGGATCAGGACGCCGGTCTCGCGGAGATGGTAACTGAGCGCGTCGCAGATTTCGTCATCGAGAAATTCGAGTAGCTGCTGTCGGGTATTGACCAGGTTAATCCTGCAGCCCAGGTTGCGAAACATCGAGGCATATTCGCAGCCAACGACGCCGGCGCCATAGACGGTGATGGTCTTGGGCGTCGCGGGCAAATTGAGAATCGTGTCGCTATCGAAAATCCGCAGATGCGCGAAATCGATATCCGGGGGCCGATAGGGGCGGGCTCCCGTCGCGATCACGATGTGCCCCGCCGTGACTCTCTCGACGAGGCCGCGCTCGTCGGACACTTCGACCGTATGCGGATCGACGAACCGCGCATGGCCGAAGATCAGCCGGGCGTCGTTCTTATCATAGAAGCCGCGGCGCATGTCTTCTTGCAGTTGAATGACACTCTCGGCCGAGCGGCGGAGTTGCGGGAAAGTGAGTTCCAGCGAGTAGCCCGCATCGCGCAGCAGGCGGTTCGTATTCACTTCCAGCAGTTGATAAATGGCGAACCGCAGGGCCTTGCTGGGAATGGTTCCCCAGTGCGTGCAGCCGCCACCAACGCGGTTGAACCGCTCGACCACCGCCGCCCGCAGGCCTTGCTTGACGGCCTGCATCGCCGCCCCCTCGCCACCCGGCCCCGTGCCGATCACCAGCACATCGACATCGTACTGCGTCATGTTTGCTAACCTCTCCCGCGCGGGTGTTAAACTTCCACAATTACATCACTGGTCGCGAAGCGGACCTTGGGCGTGACCGCATTCTTATCATCAGCCGCCCGATAACCGGCGACACAGGCAACGACCGTGGCATAGCCCTGCTCGCGAATGCCGAGCAGTTCGTCGTACTTGGCCGGTTCGATTCCTTCCATGGGACAGGTATCAATTCCCATGACGGCTGCGGCAGTCATGAAGTTGCCCAGCGCGATATAAACCTGCTTGGCCGCCCATTCGTTGATATCAAAACCAGCCGGCGGCGGCACGAGCGCGCCGATCATCATCTTGCGAAAACCGGCGAGATTCTCGACCGCCACGCCGCGAATCTCGCTGATGCGGGCCAAATAGCGATCGACATCACTGGCTGCGAGATCCTTGCGGGCGGCCAGCACCACCACGTGCGAGCCGTCCACCACTTGCACTTGCTTCCACGAAATGGGGAGCAGTTGGGCTTTGATTTCGGCACTCGTCACCACCCAAAACTTCCAAGGCTGGAGGCCGAACGATGACGGCGTGAGGACCAGCGCTTCGGCTAGCACCTGCCAATCTGCGGGGCTGATTTTTTTCGTCGGATCGAACTTCTTGGTGGCATATCGCCACTGCAAATGATGCAATAAGACTTCGCGCGCAAGCGGATCCATCGATTCACCTATTCTCGATACGACGTTGTGATTCGTATGATTGTAGCGGGCCCCGGCTCATGCGCGGGACGCTCCCGTTGGAGTCCCGGCTTTAGTCGGCCTACTTGCGAGTCAAGACCGGCTAAAGCCGGGACTCCAACTAATTCAAACTGAACGGCGGCAAGTAGGGTGGACCCGCACTGGGAGAGGCGAGTTGAATGGCCTTCAGTTTTTCAATCAGGAACCGGGCGCGGCGATCGACATTCCAATCGGCCAGCAGTTGCTGTTTGACGGCGAGGGGCATGCCCAGGCCAAACGCGAAGACATCGGTCATCAGGCCGAGCGAGCCGGGACTGGCGAGCAGTTCATCGAACTGTTCGTTGAGCGCGTCGCGCTCGGGGAGCAATTCGCGGGTCAGCTCGATCAGCGCTTGTTTCATTTGATGTCGGCGGGCGGAGCCGGACGAAGGATAGAAGTCGTCGAGCAAATCGACTTCGGCCTGGCGAAAGACGCGGGTCGCGGGGAGCTCGCGGCGGATGGCAGCGCGCCGCAAGCCTTGCACCAGCAGATTGATGCGGCCATCGACAAAGCGATGATGCGAGAGAATCCGTCCTAAGCAGGCCACTGGCGCGACCGGAGGCCGGCCATCGTAAGAACGTTCCCAGCCCGGCTGCAACCAGACAGGGGCGATCAAGTGATCGTGAGCCAGTGACTCTTCAACCAGTTCGAGATACCGCGGCTCGAAGACGTGCAACGGCTGCACGGTGTGTGGAAAGAGAACGAGGTTAGGGAGCGGAAACAAACGCACGCGGCCAGAGAAACTCTGGAGGAAGGGTGCGCTGTTGTCAATCTCCGCCATGGCAGGCCAAGCTCGCCGGCGCGTTGCCGGGCCGTTGGCAACACACTTCTTTTTCCCGCTGATTCGCAATTCCTCTTGAATGCGAATTGAAACACTTGCGGGGCATTTTAACGGGGTGGTTCTTAATAAGCCAGATGTAACGTCATAAATATGTGAAAATATTCGGCAACGGGAAAATATCAGGCTTCTCAATCCTTCTCGCCCGAACTACTAGCCCGAAATAGAGGAGAGCATGCGAGCGAGCAATTCCAAGGGGAGGCCCACGACGTTTGATTCGCTCCCCTCGACGATATGTACCCAGTCCAAGCCGTCCTGATACCCGAAGGCACCCGCCTTTCCTTCCCAGGCGTCGGTGGCCAAATAGGCTTCCAGGTCGGCGGGGGATAAGGTGTCCATCACCAGCCGGGTGACCTCGACTTGCACATGGTGCTCCCTGCCCGGCCGCTGCCACAAGCAGAGGCCGCTATACACCCGATGTTCTCGCCCTGAAAGGAGTTGCAGCATCTCGCGGGCATGCTCGCGGTGCTTCGGTTTGCCCAAAATATGGCCGGAACATTCGGCGACCGTGTCGCAGGCGACAATCAAACCTGACTCGGTACGGTAGGCGACATCCGCCCCCTTTTGGTACGCCAGCCGGGCCACCATTTCCGGCGGCGTCTCGCGACTGCAGATGCCACATTCGGCCGAATCATGCGGCGGGTCCACCACAAACGGATAGCCGGCTTCCGTCAGCAACTCGCGCCGCCGGGGGGAGGTGCTGGCCAGGATGAGTGCGGGTTTGCTGGACATATTCGCCTGTGTGGGGTCGGGTTTCTACTGTCCATCCTTATACAGCTTGTACTCCACCGCATCGACTAGTGCCAGCCAACTTGCTTCGATGATATTCTCGCTCACGCCGATGGTGCCCCAGACGTCGCGGCCATCGGTCGATTCGATGATGACGCGAATCTTGGCCGCGGTCCCGGCTTCACCATTGACGACCCGCACTTTGTAATCGATGAGCCGCATGTCTTGCAGACCGGGGAACGTGCCGTTGAGTGCCTTTCGCAACGC
>JAYTUF010000408.1:0-1851 GCA_043744755.1 Anatilimnocola sp. | reverse complement strand
CCTCGCCCTCCCGGGATCACTTAACAGTCAAAATACTGGCTGAATTCAAACGGATGGGGTCGCAAACGCAGTGGTTGAATCTCGCGGCTGCGTTTTTCGGCGATCCAGGTTTGGATCACATCCGGCGTGAAGACATCGTCCCGTAGCAAAAAGTCCTGGTCTTCTTCCAAAGCTCGCAAGGCGTCGTCGAGCGTGGCCGGTGCCTGTGGTAAGTCGGCCTGTTGCTCGCGGGAAGCTGCCAGTCGATCGCCTTCAAACGGCGGCCCGGGATGCAGCTTGAGTTGAATACCGTCGATGGCGGCCAGGACGATGGCCGCAAAAGCCAGGTAGGGATTACAACTGGGATCGGGGCAGCGAAACGCGATGCGGCGGCTCTTGGGGCTGGAGTTGTAAACTGGAACGCGACAGGCGGCCGAGCGATTCTGCTGAGCATAGGTCAATTGCACGGGACCAAGGCCGCCGGGCGCGAGTCGCTTGTAACTATTGGTTGTGGGATTGCAGAGGGCCATCAAGGCCGGCGCATGCCGCAACACTCCACCCAGTGCGTAGAGGGCCAATTCACTCAGCCCCGCATATCCATGCCCGGCAAACAGCGGTTGCTCTTTCTTCCAGAAGGAAAAATGCGCGTGAAGTCCGCTGCCCGGACCTTGGGCCAGCGGTTGCGGCATGAACGTCGCTCGCTTGTTGCGGCGGCGGGCGACCTGGCGGATGACGTGCTTATAGGTCAGCAACGAATCCGCCATGCCGACAATAGGCTGATGCGCGAGCCCAAAGGCATTCGGCAACCAGGGCGAAGCGGCTTGCAGTTGCCCTTCCACTTGCAACCCCGCGTCGCCCAGCGCTTGCAGCATTTCGGCCTGCAGAGCGCCGGAGTCGGTCAAGGGACTTAATCGGTAATCACTGCCAGCCGCGCTATTTTCAAAGCGCGCTTCGTCAAAGACAAAGAATTGAGCCTTCGCGCCGATGTAGGCGGTATCCGCAAAGCCGGTGCTGCGGAGATAGTTTTCAGCCTTCTGAGCAATGTGCCGCGGATCGCGGGCGAATGGTTCGCGCGTGAGCGGGTCTTGCAAGTTGCACAGAATCGCCAGCGTGGGGACTGCCGCCACGGGATCGAGATAGGCGGTTTCCGGCTGCGGCACGGCGAGCAGATCGCTGGCACTGATGGGCGGTCCGCCCCAGAGCGCGCTCCCATCAAAACCGAGACCTTCTTCAAACAGGTCCTCGTCGAGCCGGCCGACGGGAATCGTTAAGTGATGCCACGCGCCGGCGAGATCAGCCAATCGCAGATCAACGGCCCGCACTTCTTTTTCACGGCACAGAGCGAGAATTTCTCGGGGAGTCACTAGTTTTCTTTCCGGCGAATAAGTGATCGACTTATTGTGCAGCCAATTGTTGTTTGTAAATTCGTGGTACGCCTTGAAACGCGGCCTGATACGTTTCTTCGAGCGGCACGTTCACATAGCGGCCACGGTCCAAAAACAGTGGCATCTCCGTCAACACATCGCCCACGGCCGCCGGTTGAATGTACGCCTTCAGCGGAACGCCCGTTTCATAAGCGACCAAGGTCAAACGCTTGTCCGCCGGCGCTTGGTACTCGCTGCCGTCAAACGTGTTGATAATGGCCCCGTGAATGCCTTGTGGATCGCGTTTCGTGGGCTTGTGCAAATCGACGATCAACAAATGCAATTGGTGATCGAAGCAGGAAATCGCCTTGTCGACAAACTGATCGAAGGCATGAATCCCGGATTTGTTTCCGGGAGACATGATCTCGATGAGCGCCACCACTCGGTCGTCGTTGGTTGCATGAATGGCCAAAGTGCGACGTTTGGCAACATACGACGGCTCATACAA
>JAYTUF010000407.1:0-7094 GCA_043744755.1 Anatilimnocola sp. | reverse complement strand
TCCTCGACTCATCGCACCACTCCGCTACCAGAATGAAACTTCCCTCAATTCCAGCAGCCTACCCCAAGGCACAAGGGTGGCAGTGATGTGCGCTTACGCTGCAGGCTACATCGCCTGCCAACAAGGTCACGTAGCTCGCAGCCATGCTGCGAGCGAGTGAGTTGGGTACACTTGGCCGATCAGAAAACAGGGCCCGGCGCTCTCGACGCGGTAGATCGACCGCAAGGTACGGGCGGAGGTGTGTGGAGCCTGGGAGCTTCCCGCAAGCAGTCGCAGGTCACTCGTCTCGGACAGGCCGGCCCAGATTAGTCCCTCAAAGACCGTAGAATGCAGAGCATGGACCTGAACCCCTACGAATCGCCGCTAGGAACAACGGACGCACCACAGGCACGGCGCATTTTGAGTGCCCAGCGAATCAAACTGCTACTGATCATTGCCGGCGCACTGGTTGCCCTGTACTTCCTCTACGACTGCCTGAATTCCCAGTTATTTTTTCTTGGCAGACCCAAGACTCTTCAGGACTTATTCAAGTAAGCAGTAGCCACCCGCGTGACCAGACAAACCCTGGCAACGGATAGTTGACAAATGAACAGTATCCCGCTAGCATGACTGTTGTGCTCTGAGTACGTCCCGGTTTTGTTACGTTGCAGTGGCGCGACCGGTGGTTCTTCGGCATCCTAAAAAAATGGGTAACCATTTACGCCAGCATTCCGCGTTGGCCCTGAAAGGGCCTGACTCCATAGCCCAGGGTCGCCGCGCGAGCGGCGCACCCTGGGTTGGCAATCGACTAAACCACCCCGCACCCTGAAAGGGTGGAACAAGGTAACGGCGGCCAAACGGTCAGTCCTTGTCGCACTCTTTCAGGGTGCACGGCGCGCGAACTTGCTACCCAGGGTGCGCCGCTACCGCGGCGACTCTGAGCTGTGGAGTGTTGCCCTTTCAGGGCACGCTGACGTTAGACCCAGCCTACGTCGCTGGCGGGGGTTTGTTGATCGACGTAAAGTTCACATCCACCTAAAGTGGGGTGTCCATTAATGGGAGTGGGTTGAACGCCAAAATGTGCGTATTTCTCGGGATTGGCGCGTTATTGAGCGAACGTGGGGCGGGAATAAATGGACAATTTGGCCGTGGTCCGCGTGCCTGACCAAGCTTTACGTCCAGGCATCGGTCTGGCAATGGCGGTGCCTCGTCGCCCAGCGTCCTGCGTCGGCAGGCGGCCGAAACTTGAGCCAATCCGCGACTGATCTTGATATTTTTCCGATTGCTTGCTATTTCACCGCTTGCTATTGGAGGTCTCTCGCCATTTTGCGGAAAGTGGAACTGCGCCGGTGATGCGATTGGGCGTAATGGTCGTCGCGGGTTTGTCAGTGCTCGCCGCTGCCGGGGTGGTCCATGCGCAAGGCAATGTTGTGTTTCCCAACCGCATGTTGCCCAACAGCAACTTTCCGGTGACCGGTGCTCCTCCCGCAGTGCAGCCCGCCTTCGGCGCAGTCCCCGGATTCTCAGCACCGGCCGCAGCTTCTCCCAGCCCTTATGGTCCGCCGCTGGGGTCCACGCCGCCGGGCACCTTTGGCCCGCCGCTGCCGTTCGATCCTTATTCTCCCAATGGTGCCGCGGCTTCACAGTTCTGGTCATCGCCCAGCCCGCCGCCAGCGTTGCCCAACTCGGCGCTCCCGCCCAATCCGGCGGCGGCCCCCTATGGTTCGCAGTGGGCGCCGGCGGTGACCGGTCAGCCGCAGGGGCAATATCTGTTTCCCAATGGTTTTGGCGACCCAAATGCGCCGGGCTACAACCCCTACGATGCCCTACGTCTGGTTCACGACGTTCGCTTTCGAGATACCTATGTCACGACGGGGAACAATCCCGACGATCTCGGCATCAACGATGCGGAAGTCAGCGTGTCGTTTACCTTTCCCAATTTTCTCACGACCGGCCAGCCGCTGTTCATTACGCCCGCTTTTGCCATTCACAATTGGGATGGCCCCTCCGACGGAATTCATCATTTGCCTGGCTCCGCCTATAGCGCTTATCTCGATTTGCAGTATGCGACCGATCCGAACTTGCAGATCGGGGCTGAACTCGGCGGCCGCGTGGGCGTGTACACCGCCTTCGACACGTTGACCAAGGACAGCATCCGTTTTCAAGGACTCGCCCTCGGCGTGGTGCGTTTGACGCCGACGCTCACGGCCAAGCTGGGCGTGATGTATCTCGATCGCAACGACATCAAAATCCTCCCCGCCGGTGGTCTGCTCTGGGAACCCAATCCGCAACTCCGCGTCGATCTGTTTTTTCCGCAACCGCGAATTTCGCAATATGTTTCGACCGTCGGCACGTATGAAGTCTGGTGGTATCTCGCGGGCGAGTATGGCGGCGGCGCGTGGACGGTCAAGCCGCTGCCTAATGCTCCCACTCAGGGGATCGACATCAACGATTTTCGCGCATCGCTAGGCGTGGAATGGAGCAGTCCGCGTGGCCTGAACGGCTTCGTCGAAGGGGGCTATGTCTTCAAGCGGAGGCTGGTCTACACCGCCCCGTACGAAGAGTTCTCGCTGGCCAACGCCTGGATGGTTCGAGCGGGGTTCTCGTTCTAAGAGGTCTTCGCATGAACAAGCTCGTGACTTTGACCTTCGGCGGAATGCTGCTGCTCGCCACGACGGCGCGTGCTCAACAGGAAGCGATTCGCACTCCGCCGCCGGGCCTCACGGGCGCTGCAAGCAAGGACCAGTTGCAACTGCGAGCTGAGCCCCGGCAATTCCTCGACCCTAGTCGCTTGGAGACCTATCAGTTTCCCAGCGGAGTGCAGTTGGCTTCGCAGCTTGACCAACCGGAGCTTCTGCCGCCGCCCCCCGCGGAGGGGATTCACGTTTCGCCCGAGGGGCTGAATTATGATTTGTTAAACCAGCGGCCAGAAGCTGCCGTTGCCTGGCAAGCTCTCAATAGCGATGGCACGCCCAAACTCAACCCCTATAAGTCCGGGTTCTTTCAAAAGCTCTCCCTCTCGGCTGCCTGGCTGGGCGATGGCCACAATCCCGCCGATCTGGGCATTACCGAAATCGAGACCTCGCTGACAGTTGCCTTGCCGGCGCCCATTCGCGAATGGCCGCTGCTCATCACGCCGGGTTACAACCTCTATTTGCTTTCTGATCCCGGCGGCACTCACGATCTGCCGCCGCAATTGCATACGCTCTATGTCGATTTCACGTGGGCACCACAGTTCTATCAGCATCATCGCCTGCTGCTGACAGTCGCCCCCAGCCTGTTCACCGATTTCGATGCACAATTCTCGGAAGCCTTCCGCCTCACCGGCAAGGCGCTGTACGTCTGGGATGCGGTCCCCGACAAGCTACAGTTTGTAGCCGGCGTGCTCTATCTCAACCGCGATAACATCCGGCTCCTGCCAGCCGGAGGGGCCATTTGGAAACCCACGCCCAACCTCAACTTTGATTTGATCTTTCCCAAGCCAAAGGTTGCCGTCCGCGTGAATGTGGGCGCCGGCTATGAAGACTGGGTCTTTGTGACCGCTGAGTTCGGCGGCAACACCTGGGCCATCGTCCGCGATTCCGGTCTGCCCGATAAGGTCACCTGGATCGATTACCGCCTGATGACCGGCTACGAACGCCGACTCGAGGGCGGCGCCGGCTACCGCCTGGAAGCGGGCTTTGTCTTCGGCCGCCAGTTGACCTATGCAACGGGCGTCGGCGATTTCGACCCCCGCAGCACGTTCTTGATTCGTGGCGGAATTACGTTTTGACGTGGTAGTGGAAAGTTCTCCAAACTTCCTCACGGCACGAACACAAACTCGGGCGAGTTGATTACGGCCCAGACGAGGTCTTCTGCCCGCATCCGCCAGTCTGCCGCCAGGAGCGTCGTCGGTGGGTCGCCTTGTTCGACCATTTGTTGCCGCTGCACGCGGATTTCGTTGGCTTGGGGATGCAGGTGATTCGACCACGAGACGCCATCACGGGCGGGTTGCCTGGGCAGGGGGCCGGCCTGCTCGCCCGTCAATCGCTGGTCAAAACCTTCGGCCAGCAGGTCTTGTCCGAGATCGAGTTCTCTCGCGGAAGGTTGCCTGCTGAGGATTTGGACGTACACCTCGCGCGTGAATTCGCCCGCCGACTTTGCTACGACGGCGGCGCGCGTGAAGCGGCTGTCTTCGGATAGCTGCGCGATGCGTTTAGCCGCGGTGCCATTGGCGATTACCGCCGATTGAAGCACGGTGGGTTCCCTTTCGCGGACGGTGAGCGGGTCCTGCCGCGACGCTCGCCAGCCGAAGGCTTCGAGCACGTTGAGCATCGGTTGAGCGCTGGGCAACGACAGACTCGGCCGATCGCGTTCGTTGGAAAGGGAAGTGAACTGCCAAGCGCGTTCGGGCAAGCCCAGACTGATTGACGAGCTCTCGAGCCGGCTCCCATCGACGTCGATGTTCAGCTCTTCGCAGTGCAGACGCTTGCCCGCCGCGGCGAACAGCGAATCGAGAATCTGCTCGGCAGATAAGCGCCGACGAACCGGCGCGGCGAATAGCTTGTTGAGCTTGATGTCGCTCGATGCTTCGCGCTGATAAACGTGCGAGTTGAAGATCAGGCGAGCGACGTGTTTCAGGTCATAGCCACTCATCATGAACTCACGGGCCAGATAGTCGAGCAATTTCGGATGCGAGGGAGTTCCTTGTTCCCAATCATCGACAGGCTCCACAATGCCGCGGCCCAGATAACGCTGCCACAAGCGATTGACCAGCACTTCGGCCATCCGCTGATTCTGCGGCAGCGTGAGGCGGAGCGCGAGCTCCTCGCGCGTGTCGCCCAGCTTGTGAATGAATTCCCGCGGCAGATCGAACTGCAATTCGCTCTTAAAGGGCCATGTCGCTTCGATCTTGGCGCCGGCCTTGAGAGTGATCTTCACGATGTCGGATTTAAGCGCACCTGCGCCGCCGGGCACGGTGCTGGTCTTGGGCAACTGCTGCGTGCTCCGGCCGAGCATCGCGGCGAGATTGAAAAGTTGCTCCTGCTTGAACGGATGAAACGGCGCGTCGTGGCAGCGGGCACAGTTCATCTCCATGCCCAACAGGGCCTTGGCGAGCACGTGCGACTTGGCCGCGAGTGGGGCATCGTTCTCGCTGGCAACCGCAAAGCCGCCGGGACCGCCATAGCGCGGGCTGCCATCCATCATCACCAGGTCGGTCGCGAGTCGATCAAAGGGCTTGTTGTCGAGTAGCGCTTCATATAACCAAAAGCGGAAAGGCCCCGTGTTGTTGAGCGTGGGATTGATGATGTTCGGATTCTCGGCGAGCACATCCTGCCAATAACCCATCCAGTTGTCCGCCCAGCTCGGCTGCTGCAGCAGGTGATCGATCAGCCGCTGCCGGCGGTCGGGCTGTTTGTCATTCAGAAATTGCTGAAATTCTTCGGCAGTGGAACCAATGCCAACGACATCGAGATAAATCCGCCGCACGAACGCGGTGTCGTCAATCAGCGGCGTCGCTGCCACTTTTTCCTGGTTCAGTTTTCCGTCTAAGAAGCGATCGATGGCCTGCGAATCAGCCGGACGAACATCATTCGCGATTGCTTCTCCTGGGACCGTGAGCGGCGGCAGTTGTTTCACATGCTCGCGAGCATACTCATGCCGCTGCTGCCAATACTTGGTGTAAGCCGCGCTGGCGTCCGCACGTCGCTGAGCGTTGATCGCCCGCAGCTCCGCCCGCTGTTGATCTTCAAATGCCAACCAAGCGTCGTCGCTGAGGGGAAACGAATGCTTGGGACTGATGATCTGAAACGCGTCGCTGCCCTTCGGCGCAATCGAGACCGATGTCTCTCCCAACTCAGGCCGCCGCTTCTTACCGGCGACAAACACTTCGAGGCGCAACCGATGCACGCCGGGGGTGATGTTCAATTCGACAAGTTTCTCCTGATCACCGGGCTGCAGCGGCCGGATGTGCTTGGAGATCTTGCTTTCGACCGGCACCCAGTCGTTGTGGCCATCAGTGCGGCCCGAAGGAAAGGGATTCTCGACGACTAGGTTCCCATCGAGATACAGTCGCGCCGCATGTCGCGAACGCAGGAGCAGCCGTTGCTCTCCGGCGGGCAACTCCGTTTCCATTGTCAACCAGAGCACATGCGGGCTGCCGCGGTCGATGCGGGTGCCGTGTGCGCCATACTTGTGCGGAATCTCCCAGACCGCGAGCGGATCATGGTTCCAGCGCTCACTGGGCTGCGGATAGGCAAATTCCCACGACCAGTCGTCGGGGAGTCCTTCAAATACTTCGACCAGCGCCTGATCCTTGGGCAAGGCCACTTTGGTGACGTAAGCTTCGGGTTGCACCAGCTTCCACCGCGTCGCGATTCGCTCCGCGGAGAGCGCCGTGCGATAGATGGCCACTTCATCGAGCAGCCCTTGATACGAATTTCCCGCATTGCCGCCGGACGCACTCCCCAGCCAGATTTCGTCGTTGTCCACAACGGGCGCTTCGTCGCTCGCGCCGCCGTAGTCCCAAACGCCAGTTGCGGGCTTGCCGTCGATGTAGCCGCGAATTGATTTGGCATCGCCGAATGTGTACGTAACCGCAATATGATGCCAGCCGGTTCCCACGCTGAAGGTTGCCGTCGAGTTCCAGCGATGCCAGTCGTCTTGTTTGCCGTCGCGATTATCGGCGCTGCGAAACAGAAAGCTAATTTTGGCTTGGCCACTCGCGCCGTGAATGCGGAGTGCCCAGTTCTGATTGTCCTTCGCAAAGCCCTCGTTGCCAGTCCGGCCTTTGCCGATCAAATAGACCTGCTGACCATCGCTCAACTTGCTGGGCCGCGCCCAAGCTTCGAGCGTAATGGAATCACCCTTGTCGAAATCAAACACACTCTTGTCACCCAATTTCGCCGCGTTCGCTTGCGACGTGTTCTCCCCCGAGTCCGCGAGTCTCAAAAAATCTCCACCATCAAACTTCGCGGCAGTATTGCCCGCCGTGAACAGCGGAAAGTGCGGCGGTCGCGGCCCCGCATCGGTGGCGGTCACCTTCCCGATGATCCTCACGGCCGCAAACTTCGTGGCGTTCTTCTCACCAGCCACAGATTGTTGCTGCGAGTACGCAGGCTGGGCCCAACTCTCCG
>JAYTUF010000406.1:0-7096 GCA_043744755.1 Anatilimnocola sp. | reverse complement strand
CGATCAAAACGGTGCTGGCCGGCTGCATCAACGGGATGTCGGTTGCCGTGTTTGCCATTCAAGGCAAGGTGCATTGGCCACTCGCGGCGATCATGATGGTCTCGGCCGTCGCTGGTGGTTATCTGGCCGCGACGTATGGCCGCAAGCTGCCGTCGATTTACATTCGCTGGTTCGTGATCGTGATGGGCTTTGTTCTATCGGCCTGGTTTTTCTGGAGCCAATGGAAGCAGGCGCAAGAACCCGTTCCAGCACCCGCGGCAATGTCGGTGACTGAGGTCAATTTGCCAACGTTTCCTTCACCAATGCGCTAATCGCTTTGAACTGCGGATGCGCGGCGGTTTCGCACCATTCAAATAACGCCGCCTCGGTGGTGGTGATCGTCGCACCGCTGGCATCCATTCGGCGGACGGCAATTTCGGCGTCCAGTGGGCTGCGCGAACCAATGGCATCGACGGCCAGGTACGTGCGAAATCCTTCACTTAGCAGATCGAGCACGGTTTGCTGGATGCAGACATGCGCTTCGATGCCGCAGACCAGCACTTTGTAAATTCCGCTATCGCGCCAGGAGTGAATGATGGCGGCGCACTCGCGGGCGCTAAATGACTTTTTGGCCGGTAGCGGGCCTAGTCCGGCCGCCAAGATTGGCGTCGTAGGGCCGAGACCTTGTGGATATTGCTCTGTCCCCGCGACGGGAATCTTGAGCAGCTTCGCGCCATCGATCAACCGCCGGCAGTTCCAGGTGACACGTTCGTGTCCAGCAATCAGCTTCAGCAGCTTCTCCTGCATATCAATGACCAGCAGTCCCGTGTCGCCGACGGACATCAGTTCCAAGCTACGCTGCAACGGCAAGTTTTCGAGCGGTTCGTTCATGTCTCCGAAGATAGCAGCCTCGCTAGCTGGAATGAAGACGAGAGAAAATGTCGCTCGCAGGTTTGGGGGGCTGGCAATCCATTTCGGCAGTGGTTACATTTCCGACATGAGCAACTCCGGTCGGCCGCACGCAATGACGCGTGGAACGACCTTTAGGCATGGAATGGCCTGATCAAGTGTTGGATTGACCTCGATGCCGGAGTGAACGAAAGGCGGCTACTAAGCCGCCTTTTGCATTTCTTGTCTGCTTGTCTGCTCCGTGGTGCCGGAAGTACCATTGAAATAGAACTTCACAGTGGGAGATCGTCATGCGTGAGAACTTAATTCATGACCGGGGCCGTGGACCGGAGATCGTGGGAACGCGCATGACGGTTTTCAACCTGTTGCCGTATTTCATCGATCCAGAAGTGACAGAAACTTACATCTGTCAAGTTTGCAATCTGACGCCGGCTCAAGTGTCCGCGGCACGGGCGTATGTATTCGCGAACGCCGATGTCGTACTCGACCAACATATGCAGATCGAGGCACGAATCGCGCAGGGCAACCCGCCGGAAGTCATCGAAAATGCCCAACGGACTCGCGCTACTTTGCAGCAATTCAGGCAATGGTTGGACGAGTACCGTGCAGCCGACAACCGCACACCTTCTGATCACGCGGTGTTGCCTTCCTTTCGAGACTGGGTAGTCGGGCAAAAATCTGCCGCCGTGGAGCAGCCGTGAAATGCGCGGTTTGCTGGCTGATGTCAATGTCGCGGGGCATTTGACGTATCTGCAACAGCGGTTGGCCGCGCTATCGTTGTGGCCGCTGTTTGAAGAATTGAATCTCGAATTGGCGACGTTTCCGGTCGTGGGGCTCCCGCTTGACGCCAATGATCGAACCGTTTGGAATTTCTGCCAACGCGAACGTTGGGTTCTGTTTACGGAAAATCGCAACTACGATGGCGCCGACTCTCTCAGCGCCACTCTGGAAGATTCCTTTCAAGAGGGACACCTGCCGGTTTTCACCATCGCCAATAAGCGACGATTTGAACGCGATCGGGAATATGCAAACCAAGTCGCCGCCGACATTGCCGACGTTCTGTTTGAGATTGTGCTGATGAACTACCAGGGGCCAGGCAGAATCTACATTCCTCGCTGACGTTTATTTCTTCTCGTCCTACTTCGGTTCCTCTTTCTTCGGCTCGTCCTTTTTCGGTGCTTCAGCCGGTTTGCTATCGGCGAGGGTCCAGGCTTTGACCCACGAAATCTCTTTCCGCTTCATGCCGAAGTCAGCGAGCAGGCGCTTGTCCATATCGGGCAAGTGGGCAGCGCCGTAGAAGACACCGATCTTCTTTTTACCGGCTTCGAGTTGTTTGGATAGCACTTCGAAAGCTTTGCGATTGCGCTCGGTGAGAATCGTCGAGCCGTTGGGGCCATCGAACAACATGATTTGCGATTCCATATTCTCAAACTGCCCTGCCATCGCCAACCGTAGTTTCTGCGCGCGATTCGTCGAGAACAGCGCGGACAGCATCTCCATATCGCTCGAGCTTTGCGTGTTGGTCGCTTGCTGGGCCATGCCGGCGCCGATGGCGCGGAAGAACATCTGGCTGAAACTCTCGCCGCGGTCTTTCATCGACTTGGCAAACTCATCGGGCGACATATCGGCGTGAACGAAATTCTCCTTGGTATAGTCCACGCATTCGAGCTGATGTTCCAAACCCAGCATCGACTGCATCCCCTTTTGCAAGGCGGCAATCGGATGGGCGGAACCACCCTTGGCCCCCTTCGGAATCTTAGTGTTCGGCGGCGCGACCAGCTCAAAGAGCAACACTTCATAGGCTTCGAACTTCGTATTGAGCTCGTCGTAATAGCCCTTCTCGCCGATATGCACCGCGCCGATCAAGTCGATCACCACATCCGGCCGTTTGCCGTCGGCGGAGACATAAGTGGCGATGGCCGTGTCCATCGTCAAAGCCGCGCCCTTGTCGTTGCGGTGGACGCGAATGAAGTTGTCTTCTTTGGCCTGCGGTTCTTTGGCTTCTTTCTTGTCCGGTGTTTTCTCTGGCTTAATTTCTGGAGCAGCCGGAGCTTTGTCGGCCGCCGGTTTTACTTCCTGGGCAAGCGCGGCGGGGACGAGCGAAAACAACCAGCCGCTAGCAACACAGGCTAGGGCAAACAACCACAGAGCGAACTGACGCATGGGGGCGGTCCTCAGGAAGCGGAACGAATCGATAGCAGCCACGGTGCTGGCAACGGGTGAATCAGCGGCCAAGAGTGCGGAGATTTCTTGCCTACAATCCCAAAGTATACGCGCCACGGGAAGTTGCGGCAATTCTTTAGTGCCGCGAGACAGATCTCGTCGATCTACCTACTCACCCGCAGAACCGGAATTCTCGGAATCCTTTACCACGTTTACTCAATCTCTGCGGCAGGCATATCCGATACTACCGTCACGAGCGGAAAAAAGGTTTCCGCGTGGAACGTCCTGTACCCCGGACGAGAAGCCAACGGAACGCAACTCCGAAGGTGCATAAACTATGTCGCTGAAACGAATGAAACTGTGCCTCACCGCCGTCCTGGCCGCCCTCGCCTGCGCGGTTCCCGCGCGGGCTGAAGCGCCCACCATGGCCTCCTCGGGGCCCACGGTACAGCTAGAACGCTGGTCGCCGTTCACGGAGCCCGATCACTTCGGGCCCGATTTTCAATTCTTCGCGCCGGCGGATGTATCCAGCTATGGCGGCGGCGATCCGCCGAACATCGGCTTTTACTTCGATTACGACCGGATGTACATGAACGTGCAGCGGCCCAGCCAGCGGCCGATCAATCGGGTTGGCACCGAAGGAAACTTCGGCAACAACCTCAACATCCCATTGCAGCAGTTGGGCGATATGGGGCTGCTCGGCTTCACGGGTAATCGGCAAACCGGTTACGACGGCGACTTCACATGGGGCAACCGATATGACTTCGGCTACATGACGGAAGACGATCATGGCTGGAATGCGGTTGCTTGGCACATCGGCGGACCGGCGGAGAGCTTGCATGTGCGGCACGAGCGCATCAACCGCATCAACACCGGCGACACACCCGCCGCCCCGGATCCGATTCTGGTCGACCGCAATCCCCGGTCGTACGATCTGTATGCCACGCTCAATGCTGCTACCTTTTCGAGCATCGAGTTGAATAAGGTCTGGCGTCGCAAGGAATTTCATAACGGCGGAGTGCTCGAACCCTTCCTCGGTGCCCGCTACATGCAATTCAAAGATAAGTACCGGCAAGATGGCTACGGCCGGTATGCTCTCGATCCAGACGATTTCCCGGACCTGAACAGCCCCAACCCGCTCGGCCCCGTCGAAGTGTTGGTGGTCGATCGGGCTCACTTCGAGAACAACATGTTCGGCGGTCATGTGGGCTTCCGCTACTTCTATGAGAAGGCCCACTGGAATCTCTCGACCGAAGTGCGAGTGTTCGCTTGCCATAACTTCCAATACCTGACACGGTATCAGGATCAAGTCATCACCAACTACGGTGCGGCGGCGGCTCAAACGCCGGTGTACGAACTGCGAAACAGGGCCATCGCCTTCGACCGCAGCGACGAGTTTGTGTGGGGTGGTGAACTTCGCAGCGAGGCAGCCTATGCTTTGACCCGCGACATCTCCTTCCGCTTCGGGCTTTCGCTGCTGGACCTCGGCGACGGCGTCGGCCGCGGTAACGATATCCGCGACAACACCGAAGCGGTCTTCATGGCCGGCATGTCGTTCGGCTTCACGCTGAACCGCTAACGCGGCGTCTTTCACGATGCTGACTCGGTAATCAAAAAGAACAGGGCGATCCACACGGATCGCCCTGATTTTTTTTAGGGAACGCCCACAAGAGCCGCGCACGAAGTAAGCGTCTTCACTAAAGAGCCGCGCACGAAGTAAGCGCCCCGGCGCTGTCGCCAGCTACGTCTTCGACCAATCGCGCCGCTGGCGCGAGCTAGGGATCGACATCTTCTGGCGATACTTGGTGACCGTGCGGCGGGCGACTTCCAGCCCCTGCTTCTTCAGTTCATGCACGATCTCGTCGTCGCTGAGAGGGTTGGCTTTGTCTTCCTTGTCAATGATCTCTTGCAGGCGAAGGCGGATGATATCCCAGGCGACATCCTCGCCGTCATCGGTCTGCGTGCCCCCCACGAAGAACCGCCGCAGCGGATAAATGCCGCGGGGCGTTTGAATGTACTTGTCATCCACGGCCCGGCTGACCGTCGTCACATGGACGCCCACTTTGTCGGCAATCTGCTGCATCTTGAGCGGGTGAATGTGCTCGGGGCCTTCTTCGAGAAATTCGTTTTGATGCTCGACGATCGCCTGCGCGACTTTGGTTAGCGTGTTACGACGTTGCTCGATCGATTCGATGAGCCACTGCGCGGCCTGCACCTTGCGCTTGATGTACTCACGCTCCTCGGGGGTCGCTTCGCCGCTGGCGAGGCGCTCGCGATAATGCTTGCTGATGAACAGTTGCGGCGTGCGACTTTCCTCGACGATGACGTGCCACTTGCCATTCTCGCCGCGTGCGACTTCGACATCGGGCTCGACGCCCGGCGTGTGTACTTCGGCGAACCGCGCGGCTGGCTTGGGATTGAGTTTCCTGAGTTCTTCCCAGGCTTCTTTGATCCGGTCGATGCTATAGCCCGTCGCCTTGGTGATTTGCGGCAGGCGGTTGTCGCGCAGATCTTCCAAGTGATTGCTGATCAGCGTTTTCTGTTCTTCGTACAGGTCGATCTCGGGCCGCAATTGCTGCAACAGGCATTCGCGCAAATCCCGCGCGGCAACGCCCGGTGGATCGAGACTTTGCACGAGCTTGAGAGCCTGCTCGGCGAGTTGCAAATCTTCAGGCGGTGCATCGGCGGGGAGCAGATCGCGGAGGCTGCTCCGCAAATAGCCGCCGTCCTTGGCATCCAGGGCGGAGATGATTCGCTCGCACATCGCCATCGTTTTGGGATCGACGTCGAGCTCACCCAATTGATGCATTAGATAATCTTGCAGCGACTCAGGCCGCTCGGCGACGTTCGAGATCGTGTCGTGCGCCCGGTCCGAATCTTCGTCCATCCGGTTCGCGCTGCGGCGAGTGGTTTCGTCGAAGTAGTCGGGCACATCGCGGTCAAGTTGCAGCAGCCGTTCGAAGTCATCGGCGTTGTTGTGGGCCTCGTCCACGACGAGCGGCTTGTCTTCGATGCTTTGTTCGTTCGAGGCTTCGCGATCTTCGTTTCCCTGCTCTTCCGGCAGCATGGGATCGCGCTCTTGCAATTCGAGCAGCGGATTTTCAGCCAGTTCTTGTTCGATCCGTTCCTGCAGCGCTTGCAACGGCAACTGCAGAATCTCCATCGACTGGATCATCCGCGGCGCAAGAATCTGCTTTTGCAGTTGCCGGGTTTCTAGGCCAAAGGATAGTCGCATGATTGAACGATTGCTGAACGAGTTATCGGCTTAAAGTCGTTGCCGGCCGGCTAAGGCGTCGGCGAGGATCTCTTTATTCGTGTATTCCAAAATGCTGCCAGTCGTGATGCCGCGGGCGAGTCGCGTGATGTTGATCGGAAATTCGGCGAGCAAGTTCGAGATGTGCAAGGCAGTGCCATCGCCTTCGACGGTCGGATTCGTCGCCATCACAATCTCTTGAAACGCTCCTTGCCGAACGCGCTGCACAAGCTGCGTGAGCGTGAGTTGATCGGGGCCGATGCCATCCAGCGGCGCGATGCGGCCGAGCAGCACGTGATACAAGCCGCGGAACACGCCCGCTTGCTCGAGGGCCATCAAATCACGCGGTTGCTCGACCACGCACAACTGCGTGCGGTCGCGCCGCTGATCGGCGCAAATGCTGCATTGCTCCCCTTCGGCCAGGTTGAAGCAGGTTGCACAGTAGCGAACGTTCTCGCGCACGTTACGAATCGCATCGGCCAAGGCGAGGGCTTCCGTCTTGGGAACCCGCAGCACGTGATACGCGAGACGCTCGGCCGATTTGCGGCCGATGCCGGGGAGCTTGGCAAACTCCTCGATCACTTTGCTCACAGAATCGGTGACTTGGGCCATAGGAGCAGGGGTCAGAGGTCGGGGGTCAGGGTTTCAGGAGTCGGTGTTGGTATATCTTCAGTTTGCGGTGGATCGGTCACGTCCATGATTTCTGCGTCGAAGACAGCGATGGCCTGCTGGACAAGCAAGTTCCGTTCCACATCTCGAATTCTCTGCCGGCGGCGGGCGGCCGTCGGCTGA
>JAYTUF010000405.1:0-7107 GCA_043744755.1 Anatilimnocola sp. | reverse complement strand
ACAGAGGAACAGCCGTTGTTTTGCCAGTCGCTACTAGTTGCGTGAACTTGTCGTCTTCGGCGACCTCCCAAAGAACGGCAACCGGTTCGGCCGGCATCCCGCCGCCGTGCAATGGATCGGGGGCGAGTCGCGTCCAAATCACAAAACCTTTCGTAGTGGGATCGCCGGACGCAACGCCCAACTGGAAAGGATATTTGGAGCCTTTCAGATCCTGCAGAACGAATCCCGCGGCGCGATTTGCCCATATCGCCGCGGCAGCGAGCGAACCGCTGGTAAGCAGAAACGAGCGGCGGGAACCACTCGCCAAGCAGGGAATTTGCCATCGTTTCATCTTGGGTTTTCCTGCGATTTGGCTACCAGCGATGGAGCAAGCTGGCGAATCGGTCGCCGGCGGTGGGTTGCAAAGGCGTTTGGTGGCCCGGCATTATCGGCCAGTTGTGAAATGGTGTCAAACGACTAAGCTGATGCGATTCCACCAGGAGTCAGCGATATGAATCTTGCCGCGCGGTGCCTGTTGTTGTTGTGCGTTGCTGCCCGTTCTGTTTACGGGGCTGCTGGCGACGTGACTGCGCCGCCGGCCGAGTTGAAGGCGCCGGAGTTCTATAAGAAATACATCGATGCCGAAGGCTATCCCATTGTCGCATCGGAAAAGGTGAACGACTACGCGCTCAAGGAAGCGGCGTTCCTGGTGAATCAAATGCTGGCTCATCGGCCGGACGTGCGGAAGGCGATGATCGAGAGCGGGTCGCGGATGTGCATCATCGGCGCGAGCGAGTTCACCACCGATCTGCCGGAGTTCGCCAAGCTCCGAGCGCCGCGGGAATTTGCTGAGATCGGGGCCAAGGACTTTTGGGACGCCCGGGCGCGGGGGACGGGAGGCAGTCAGTCCGATCCCTATTGCTCATGCGGCGAAGAGAACTTGCTAGGCTATCCAGGCGATCCGTACTCGACGGAGTGCATTTTGATTCATGAGTTCGCCCACAATATTCACTTGCGCGGCCTGGTGCGGGTTGATCCTACGTTTGATAAGCGGCTGAAGGAAGTTTATGACGCCGCGATGAAAGAAGGGCTGTGGAAGGGCAAGTATGCTTCCATCAATCATCACGAGTATTTTGCGGAGGGGGTGCAGTCGTGGTTCAACAACAACCGCGAGAGCGACCACGATCACAACCACGTTAACACGCGGGCGGAGTTGCTCGAGTATGACCCCCGGCTCGCGAAGATGTGTAGCGAAGTGTTTGGCGACACCGAGATCGTGTACACCAAGCCCGCCACGCGATTGACAGACCACCTGGCGGGCTACGATCCGAAAACGGCCCCCAAGTTCGTCTGGCCGGAGCGGCTGCAAAAGGCCAAAGCGGAAATCCGGCGGCAAGCGGAAGCTCGAGGGAAATAGAGACCCGCGAGTTTAGGCAGCGGCGGAGAAATAAACTACCACCAAAGTTCAGCCGTTCCTTATTTAACAGTTTGCCAAACTGTCCGGCGATTGTTGCCTCTTGAACCCGAAGGGTTCATAGCCATTAGCCCCGGGTTGAGGCGTTAGCCGATACCCGGGGAAAACTGCTCACCGACTCCCCGACCCCGATTTTCAATTATTCCTCGTCGTCGCCGGTGCTGGGCGTCCACGAGACGTTGAAGCGTTTGAACAATTCGGAATACAGGTCGGCTTGCAACGGGATTTGGCTTTGCCAGGCGGCATCGACCAGTTCCGGGTCGGTGGCCTTCTCCATGAAGCGGGCTCGATCCTGGTCGGAAACTCCTTCTTCGCTAACCAGCCGCACAAGCCAAACGGTTGTATGCGGCTGATCGACCGCAACTCCAGCCTGACCCACTTTCAAATCGAACACTGCCTGGCGGAAATCCTGGCCGGCATACTTGATGCCTTCAATCTGACTTGGCGATGGCCGGCCGAATTGGCCAGTCAAGGCACCGGAGCTGAACCAGCTAAAAGCGGCTGGCGAAACAATTTCCTCGGGTTTGGCAACCAGCGACTTCAACTCTTTCCCCTTGCTGGCCTGTTCAGCGAGCTTGCCTGCTGCTTCTTGAGCCAGCTTCAGGGCTTGTTTCAACTTCCAGTGCGCGGTCACGCTCTCTTTCGCCGCGGCGAACGTGATTTCCTTGGCCGGTTGCTCGTCGGTCCGCCAATAGATCCAAATGTCGGCCCCGCCGCCACCCATGAACTGCTTGTTTTCCCACGGGAAGGGGAGAGTCTCGGCCAGATAGAAGCTTTCGCGCTCCTTGAAGGCCACTTGCGGGAAAGGCCGAAGCCCATTGTCCTCAAATCGGAATCCCTTCACGCCGATTTCGTACTTGGGTACTTTCTTGGTCGTGCCGTCCGCTTGCGGCTCGTCAACTTCGGCTATCACTTCAAATTCATCGACGAGCGGAATCACGGCCACCTTGAGCGTCGGATCACCCACGAGTTTGCCGAGATCCAGCGGCGCGGGCTTTTCGAACTTGCGCCCCTTTTCTACCTTGGCGCCGGTCTTCTGCTTTTTTTCGTCATCCGCGTGGGCCTTCCAGCGATTGTAATCGCGGCTATAAGCGTTGACCGCGGCGATGATTTTGGTCACCTGCGCCTGCCGCCGCTCCGCAGCAATCGGCCGAGCGAGTTGCGTGCGAATCTCGTCCTGCACATCTTCCAGCGGCTTGAACTTCACTTCGGTTGCCTCACCGGGCTTCGGTTCCGCCGGTTTGACTTCGGCGGGCGTTGCAGCCGGCTCGCCAGGCTTTGTTTCAGCGGGCTTTGTCCCCGGATCAGCGGGCTTTGTCCCCGGATCAGCGGGCTTTGTCTCGGCCGGTTTCGTCTCGGCCGGTTTCGTCTCGGCTGGTTTCGGATCCGCAGGCTTGGCCTCTGCGGGTTTTTTGTTTTCAGGTTTATCTTCAGCCTTCTTTTTCTCATCGGCTTGAAAATTGACGAGCTGAACATCCCGGCCGCGGGCCGAACCCTCGTTCTTCTTCGGCTTGGCTTTGCCAGGCTCGACCTTGTCCGATTCAGCCTTGTCGGATTCAGTCTTCTTCGTTTCTGGCGCAGCAGGCGTTTCTGGTTTCTTTTCGCCTGGCTTGCTAGTTGGCTTGTCAGTTGTCTTGTCGGTCGGCTTGTCGGTCGGCTTTTCTTTTGGATTGTCTGTCTTCGGCTCTTCACCAGCGGGCTTATCGATTGGCTTCTCTGGCGCTGGCTTCTCTCCGGGTTTGGGAGCATCGACCGGATCCTTTGGTGCACCCGGATCGACGGGCGTGTCGCCCGGTTTTACTGCGGGCTTAATTTCCGGTTTCACGGCCGGCGGATCAACCTTGAAATTGCCCTTGGTCTTGCCCTCTTCATAGGCTTTGGCGACCTGCTCGTCGGTGATTTCTTTCTTCGCCGCTTCGAGGAAGGGCTTCAGCTCGACCTTCACATATTCAATCGCCACCTTGTGAGGCTGCATGAAACCGGGGTATTGAGAGGCGGGATTGGATACGCCGGTGCGGCCCTCTTCGAACAACTCCTTGAGTTGGGCCTCGGTTGGCTTCTCGGTCACTTTGCCGACAAAGTCGCTGACGTGCAGGGGAAAGGCTTCGATCTGCATGCGGCGATTGAGTTTTTCATAGGCGGCCCACATTTCGCTGGGAGTCGATAACCCATGATCGCGGAACAGCAAACGCATCGGTCGGCTGCCGATCCCGCCCGGGGTGATCTCGCCCGGGGTGAAGCTTTCGACGCCGGCTTGCATCATGATTCGCAATTGTTGAGCCAGCAGTTCGTCCTTGAGGTGCTCAAACAGAACTCCTTGCGTAATCGCGGAATTCCCTTCCGGCACCGCTCGTTGCAACAAATCGGCCAGGTCTCCTTCCTTCAACGTGTAGTCGCCTAAGACTTCCAAGAAATCCTTAACGGTTTGGTCATTCACGATCACGCCCAACTCGCGCGCCTGCTGGGCGAATATCTGCGTTTGGACGAGATGAAAGTCGTCATTGAATGGCGAGATGCCGATGGCGCCGCTTTGTGGGTTCACAAACATATAGCCCGGGGCCTTCGGCGAGCCTTGACGCTGGGAGGCTTCTTGAATGACCAGGCTGATAAAGTGCACGGCAGCGCTATGCACCATGCGCAGGCGTCCCAATTCATTTCGCGTGAGCCGCCCGCCGCGCCAGGTCACTTTGACCGGGTCTCCCTGCGGATTTCCGTGCCTATCCCAGATCGAATTGATGGCCGGCACCACCAGCCACGACAGCATCAAGATGACGCCCACGATGGCGAGAACGATCTTCGAATTCTTACGGATAAAATTAAGCATGCTCGTTGCCTGGTGCCGGTTGCGGCCTTGATCAAAAATAAGCGGGCTGGCCGCACCCCTTGCGCAGCCTCCGCCCGAAGCAGGAAATTTTAGGTGTCAGCGACGTAAATACAATGCCAGTTTGACCGTCCGCTGCCGCGAACTGGTTCAAACCGGTTCGACCAAGGACTATTCAATCGTCTGCCAAACTCCGTTCAACCGCCGCTCGTGCGGGTGAAAGCGGGCCTTGTATTGCATGTGCGGCGAGCCGGCGACAAAGAATCCGAGATACAAAAACTGCCGCTGCTGTTCGCGGCACAGTTCCACCTGCCGCAGCACGGAGTAAGTGCCGATGCTGAGGCCGTCAATCGTCGGATCGAAGTAGCAATAGACGGCCGACAGCGATTTGCGTCCCACATCCGTAATCGCCACGCCCGCCAGGCATCCTGCATACCAATAGCTCAGTTCCAGTGTCGGGCAGCAACTATCAGTCAGAAATTGCTCGTAGCCGTATCGATCAATTGGTTCATCGCCGCGGTCCAGACCGCGCAACTCGCGATGCAAATTGAAGAGCCGAATCCGCTCGTCGTCCACGGCCGGCTCGCCGATCCGCGTTTCGAGCAAAGCCTGCCCCTGGCGATAAGTCCGCCGCTGGGTAGCGTTCGGCCGAAAGCTGTTCAGGTTCAAGCGAATCGGCTCGCAGGCCTTGCAGTGGGGACAGCCGGGTCGATAGAGCATGATGCCGCTGCGACGATCCCCTTCCGCCAGCCGTTCGTCGAACTGCCGCTGCGTCAGCCGCCGCAGCGGTTGCCGGTGCGGCAAACGGGCCGTCTCCCCGTCCAGGTAAGGACAGGGGGATAGCTCGTCGAACACGATGATCTCGGGAGGATGCACGGGCAGTCCCTCTTTGTCGTCTTTCGCTCCGCGAAAGAACGTCCTTTCGCGGAGCGAAAGGCGACTCTAAAATCCCGCCTGCGGATCGTCGGCGGCAGCATCATTATACGTATCGAACTCGCGCAAGCGCTCCGGCGTGGGTTCTTGAAAGCGTGTGTATTCTTTATGCCATTCCAAATTCACTTCGCCCACAGGACCATTCCGCTGCTTGGCGATGATGATCTGGGCCTGCCCCGCCAGGCGTTCCCGTTCTTCGCCGCGGAGATAATATTCTTCGCGATGCACGAACATCACCACGTCGGCATCCTGCTCGATGGCCCCCGATTCCCGCAGATGACTTAGCCGCGGAATGTTGTCCTTGCCCATTTCCGTTTGCCGGTTTAGCTGTGCCAGGCACATCACCGGCACTTTGAGTTCACGGGCCAGCCCCTTCAGCCGGCGGGCAATTTTAGCGACCTGTTCCTGTCGTGGATCGCGTGGATTATCGGGTTCGATGAGTTGTAAATAATCGATGACGACTAATCCCAGCCCCCCTTGCCGGCGTTTGATCCGTCGCGCGGCAGCAGCAATCTCCGAGACGGTGCGGGATGGCGAATCATCGACAAACAGCGGAGCCTTGGCTACTTCCGCCGCTTTCTCGACCAGCCGCAGTCGGTCGTCCTGAGAAATCGTGCCGTTCCGCAATCGATAGCCATTGACGCGCGCGACGGAGCACAGCAAACGGTCCGCCAACTCCAGCGACGACATTTCCAGGCTCACGAACAGTGTCGGCACGTTTTGATGCAGGGCGATATTCTCGGCCACGTTCATCGCGAAGGCCGTTTTGCCCATCGAAGGCCGGGCCGCGAGAATCACCAGTTCGCCGTTGTGAACGCCGCCGGTCTTAGCGTCCAGATCGCGATAACCATAATCACCGCCCCCCGCGGAATGCGTCCCCAGCATTACGGCTTCGAGGCGGTCCATGGCGTCGTGCAACACGTCTTTGATGGGCCGAACGGCATTGTCGCTACGACTATCGAGAATCGAAAAGACCTTCTGCTCCGCTTGCCCCAGCAAATGGGCGGCCTCTTGCGATTCGTCGTAGGCCTCGCGGAGAATCTCCGTCGCGGCAGTGATCAGCGAACGGTAAGTCGCCTTTTCACGAACAATGTCGGCGTAATAAGTTGCGTGCGCCGCATTGGGAACGGCGTTGATGATCTTGCTCAGGTACGCGCTACCGCCAATGGCATCGTAATCGCCGGCCGTCTTCAAGCGATCGACCAGCAGCGTGGGGTCGATCTTCTTGTTCGACTCGTGCAGGCCGCACATGTGCTCGAACAGCTTGCAATGCGCTTCGTCGTAGAAGTCGCTCGACCGCAGAATCATGATCACGTCGTCGAGTACGTCGGGCAGCAGCACGATGCTGCCGAGCACGCCGATCTCTGCCTGCAGATCGAATGGCGGCTGCCGCTGCAGCAAGTCGCCCTGGGTTTCGTTCTTTCGCGGTTTGGGTTTGTCCGTCCGTTGAACCGATGCCATGCATTTTCCTCCTTGAATTCTTACCTCCTTCTCCTCGGTATTCCGTGGAGAGGGCCGGGGTGAGGGGTGAACTGCGATAGACCCTGACCGCGCAAGCCCTTGATTGTACCGCGCGCCAGAGATTGCAAATCAAAGCCCAACAAAAAAGCCCGCGCTGAAACAGCGCGAGCTTGAATTAGTGTTCGCAAGCAATCGCTCGCCAAGTGGAAAACCTGTCGGCTTACTTTTTCTCTGCCTTGGGTGCCTTCTCAGACTTTACCGCGGACTTCTCAGCCGGCTTATCGGTCTTCTCTTTGGCAGCAGCCTTGGCCACCTTTTCCGGCGAGGGATCGTTGACCACGGTGGGCACCACCCAGACCTTGAGTTCGGCATTGATATCGTGGTGCAGGTGAATCTTGACCGTGTACAGGCCCAGTTCCTTCAGCGGACCGTCCAGGCG
>JAYTUF010000404.1:0-7109 GCA_043744755.1 Anatilimnocola sp. | reverse complement strand
GGCATCGGGCTGAATTCTCGGAGTCGTACCCATAGATCGAACAAAACCCCGAGATATCTGGTGCTAGCACGAGAGCGGGCGGCCGGTTGCGCCCTATCTTATCTCGACTGTGGGCGAAATAATAAAGAGTTAGCCGCAAGAACGCGGAAGCATCACGGTGAAATGATGGCGTCATCGAATGACCCCCTGCGCGAGAACGAGGTCAGTACGTTCGGCGAACTTAGCCAGCGACCGAATCCCGACAATTTGGTCATACTGCCTGTTCCGCCTTTTGAAGATTTGTTGCCATCCCTTCGACAACAGCTTGGCCGCGAGCTAACGCCCCAGGAAATGGAAATTCAACGCCGCAAATCGCCTTCGATTGTTATCAACAAGGGTGTGGCCGAAACAATGCTCGCCGAGCGTGCTGCCAGGCCGCCTGTTGTCGCATCCGAACCGGCGGTACGTCCTCCAACACTGACGAGCACTTACAAGGACATGCCGACAGAAGCCGCCGATCGCAGGGAAGCTGCTAGCGACGTTTTCGGCCAACATCTGTTTTCGCTTCGAAATCAACTCGTGGAACGCCTTCGTCGCACTATTGAGTCCGACGAACTCCGCAAAGGCATCGGCAAGCTGCACCGTAAGGAATATGATGCAGTCGCGGCCCTCGCGCCTGCGGAGCGTGAGGCCGCGCTGGCTCTGGCGCGCAAGAGCATCGACCTTTACATGCAGTATGTCTTGATGATCTTCACGGGAACGGGCGACTCCGATCGTTTTGGCGATGATCACGCCGTGAATTACCGGCTCGTTCTTGAGGTCAAGGAAATAGCGACTGACGAAGTTGTGGAGCAGTTCGACATCAATCGAAACTGTAAGAAGGTCTTTTACGATTACTACGGTCGGTGGCTGAACCGCTTTGGCAGTCACCGGTAATATGCGAGCAGCGGCGAACCAGCCCTTGCACCTGACCGGGGCCGCATTACGGTTTCTCGCGACACAATGTTTCACTAGCGGCCCCGGCAGGTGAGCTGGGTCGTTCGGCGGCTTGAGGTGCGATGATGGCAAACATTGCTGGACCTCAACCAGTGGTGCTCTATTGTTCGTGCTGCAAAGCAGACGTTCGCAATGTCCCTCGCGCAGAAATGAAGTCGCACGGCTACGTTCGACAAGACGGAACGGTCGCAGACCACACTCACCCTACGCGTGTGTATCATGTGAACAGCGGTTCGAGATTAACCAGGATCGTGAGCCCGATTAGCGGCGCGAAGGTTCAGCAGGGAAACGGTCTACCTCGAAACATCGTTCATCAGTTATCTAGTTGCTCGTCCAAGTCATGACGTCATTGTCGCGGGGCACCAACAACTCATGGGAGCGTAGCATCATGTGGGAAGACCCGATCGTCGCGGAAGTCCATCGTGCCCGCGAGAGGCTAGCGGCGGCATGCACCTATGACGTCGAGGCGTTTTTCGCCGATGTTCGGAAGCGCCAGGCACAACTAGGTGCCAGGCTTGTTCCGCAAAAAAAACGAGCCGAACCAGCGGCTGAACCTGACCGGGGCTGCCATTCCGGTTCTGCGGGGTCTACGTCGTCCAAGGCGGCCCCGGCAGCTTAGCTTTCAAATGCAACATCCGGCTTTCGAGATTTATGCTGGCCACGCACAGGCGATTCGAGCCGCTTTGCTGTCCGGTGTTCGCTGGCCAAGTTCTCCTTGCTGCCCGGCTCGCAACGGCCGGTTGCTTTGCCGCAAGCTGGGCCTGCGAAACTATGATAGAAATTAGTCCATTGGCGGCCCGGTGGCAGTCAATGTCAGCGGATAAACTTTGTTTGACGGCTGAGATCGTCGATGAACACTGCTCTCCAACCCGCACCGCGGCTGGCTTCCCTCGATGCTTATCGCGGGTTCATCATGTTTTTGATGGCCAGCGGTGGGTTTGGCATTCCGGCGGTTGCGGAAAAACTGCCGGACTCGGTTTGGGTGTACCTCGCGCCGCACGTCGATCATGTCCCGTGGGTGGGCTGTGTGCTCTGGGACCTGATTCAGCCGGCGTTCATGTTCATGGTGGGCGTGGCTGCCGCCTTTTCGACGGCGAAGCGGCTGGCGCAAGGCGATTCCTTCGCGCGGGTGTTGAGTCATGCGGCCGGGCGGTCGGTCGCGCTGGTCTTGCTGGGAGTGCTGCTCGCTTCCAATTCGTCGCGCGAAAAGGAGACGGTGTGGGTCTTCACCAATGTCCTGCCCCAGATCGGCTTGGGCTATTTCGCGCTGGTGTTGCTTTCCCGAATTAGCTTCAGCGGCCAGGTTTGGGCGTTTGCCCTCATTCTGGTCGGCTATTGGCTGCTCTTCGCCCTCTGGCCCATTTCGCCGCCGCCAGCCAAGGCGGATTTGAGCTGGATCAAAAATTCAGAATGGCTCACCGGTTTTTTTGCTCACTGGAATCCGCATACCAACGCCGCGGCCGATTTTGACGTTTGGTTTTTGAATCGATTCCCGCGCAGCGAGCCGTATGTTGCAACTCGCGGGGGTTACCAAACGCTCAACTTCGTGCCCTCGCTGGCGACGATGTTGCTCGGCTTGATGACGGGCGAGGTGCTACGGCGCGAAGGTAAACCGGCTCACAAGCTGCGCACACTTCTATTGGCGGGAATCGGCTGCCTCGTTGTCGGTTGGCTGGCCGGGCAATCCGTTTGTCCGCTAGTGAAGCGAGTTTGGACGCCGTCGTGGGTGCTCTATAGCGGCGGTTGGGTCCTGCTGCTGCTCGCGTCGTTTTACTTCGTAATTGATGTGCAAGGGCTGCGCGCCTGGTCGCTTCCGTTCACCGTGATCGGCATGAATTCGATCTTTGTCTATCTGGGATTCCAACTCAGCTCGAGTTGGATTCGCGAAACGCTGGCCAGGCATCTGGGATCCGACCTGTTCACCGGCCCCTATCAAGCCATGGCCCAGCGCACCGGCGTGCTGCTCGTGCTGTGGTTGCTCGCTTGGTGGCTGTACCGGCAGCGGGTTTTTCTGCGCTTGTGATTTGTGGCGCTGGTGATGGTATCATGCGCCGGTCGCGCTGGACGAACACGCAACCAATAACCCCGCCCCCTGAAATGCTAACCATTCCCACCGAACCAATCGGCAGCATTCCCCGGCCAGCACATCTGCTCGCGGCCATCGCCCAGAGCGATGCTTCCGACCCTGCGCTGGAGTCGCTGTATGAAGCCGCCATTCAAGACACCATTCGTTGTTTTGAAGCCACGGGTTCGCCAGTGATTACGGATGGCGAGCAGCGAAAGTATCACAATTTTTGGACTTACTGCGTGCATGGCCTGCCGAACATGGCACCGGATGGGTTTCAGATTCCGTTTTCGGCGGGTCACATTCGGCGGATGCCGCGGCTGACCTATGGGCCGTTTCGTTACTTGCGGAGGGCGGATAGTTACCTCGATGTTGCGCAGCGATATGCGAAGCTGCCCGTGAAACAGGCCGTCATTTCGCCATCGGCTTTGAGCCTGCTGTATCCCGCCGACGAGATCGTCGACTATTCGCGCGATCAGTTCCTGGCCGACCTGCTGGACGAACATGAGGCCGAGGTTCGCAGTTGCCTCGCGAAGGGCGCTCACAAAGTTCAGATTGATTTTACGGAAGGTCGCCTGGCGGTGAAGATCGACCCCACCGGCAATTTGCTGCACCGGTTTATCGACCTCAACAATCTGGCACTCATGCGATTTTCGGCTGAAGAGCGGCAGCGCATCGGCATTCATACTTGCCCCGGCGGCGACCGGGATTCGACGCATAGCGCCGATGTTGACTATGCCGAACTATTGCCGAGCCTGTTTCAACTCAAAGCGGGCAACTTCTATGTCGCGCTGGCCGGAGAACCCGATCGCATGCGGGTGCTCAAGATCATTCGCGATCACATTCGGCCGGATCAACGAGTGTTCGTGGGCGTGGTTGCGCCGATTGATCCCCGGATCGAAACGCCGGAACAGGTGCAGGACCGCGTGCTGGAGGCTGCCCAGTACATTCCGCTGGAACAACTGGGCACGACGGACGATTGTGGATTCTCCCCGTTCTGCGATGACACTTCGACCAGTCGGGACACCGCCTTTGCCAAAATCACGGCGCGGGTGCAGGGCACCTTGCTGGCAGCCCAGCTGTTAGGAGGCAACTAGTGGCGGCGAGAGAAGCAGAGGAACAATTGCTCCGCTCGGTGGCGCTGCAGAATGCGGCCAGCATTCTGCAGGCCAGGCAACGCGCCGAGGACGATTTGGTTCAGGCGAAAGAAGCGCTGGAAGCCAGAACCAAGGAATTGGCATCGTCGCTCTCGTTAGTGCGGGCCACGTTGGAAGCAACGACCGATGCCATCCTGGTCACGAATCATGTGGGAGGCGTGACCGACTTCAACGCTCATTACATTCACATGTGGCAGCCGCCGCTGGAGGCGATCCAGTCGAAACAGCATCGGCAGTTATTAAAGCACATTTCACGGCAATTCGCCGATCCCGTCGCCTTTCTGGCCCGGATCGACGAAATCTATGAATCGCGGCGCGAGATGTTCGACATGCTGCAACTCGCGGATGGGCGAGTCATCGAGCGTTTTTCAAAAATTCAATTCATCGATGAGGAACCGATCGGCCGGGTCTGGAGCTTTCGCGACATCACCGAGCGCCGGCACGCCGAGGAGTTGCGGTTTCGGCTCGCGGCGGTTGTGGAATCGTCCGATGACGCGATTATCAGCAAAACCCTGCAAGGCATCATCACCACCTGGAACTCGGGCGCTGAGCGGATCTTCGGCTATACCGCAGCAGAGGCAGTTGGCCGTCCCGTCACGATGCTGATTCCGTTGGACCGTATCGACGAAGAACGGGCAATTCTGGATCAATTGCAGCGCGGCGAACACATCGAGCCCTATGAGACCGAGCGGGCTCGTAAGGATGGCACGCGGATCCATGTTTCGCTAACTATTTCGCCAATGAGAGATGCCGATGGCAAGATCATTGGCGCGTCAAAGATCGCCCGCGACATCACCGAACGACACCAGGCCGAACAAGTTTTGCGGCGCAGCGAGGCAGAACTCCGCACTCTCGCCGAAGAGCGGCGATCGCTGTTGGACGCCGAACGGGCCGCACGTTCAGAAGCGGAACGTGTGAGCGTGATGAAGGATGAGTTTCTGGCGACGCTGTCGCACGAGTTACGAACTCCGCTCAACGCCATCCTGGGCTGGTCGCAGTTGCTCTCCACCGGCCAAGCCGATCCCGCTGATTTGGAGCAAGGTCTCGATGCCATTCAACGAAACGCCCGCGCTCAGACGCAGTTGATCGAGGACTTACTCGACATGAGCCGGATCATTTCGGGCAAAGTGCGGCTCGACGTGCAGCTCACGGACTTGGCCGGCGTGGTGGACGCGGCGGTAGACTCCTCGCGGCCGGCCGCCGACGCGAAGTCCATCCGGCTGCGAAAAATCGTCGATCCCCGCGCCGGCCCCGTTTCCGGCGATCCCACGCGGTTGCAGCAGGTCGTGTGGAACTTGCTCAGCAATGCCATTAAGTTTACGCCCAAGGGTGGTAGCATCAGTGTGATGCTGGAGCGAGTCAACTCGCATCTCGAAATCACGGTACACGATTCCGGAGTCGGGATTCAACCAGAATTTCTGCCCCTCGTGTTCGAGCGTTTTCGACAAGCCGACTCTTCGACCACGCGCTCGTTTGGCGGCCTCGGTCTAGGCCTTTCGATCGTTAAAAATCTCGTCGAACTGCACGGCGGAACGGTGCACGCGAAGAGCGCCGGCTTGGGTCAGGGATCGACTTTTGTGGTCATGTTGCCCGTAGCTCCCATTCGCCGGGGGACGGATCGCGAACATCCCGCCACTTCAATCGCGGGGAAATCCGATAGCCTGCAACTGGATCTGGCGGGCGTGAAGGTGCTGGTCGTGGACGATGAACCGGATGCGCGGGCGTTAATCAGCCGGGTCTTGTCGCAGTGTCAGGCCGAAGTCAGAACCGCGGTGTCGGCGGCTGACGGCCTGGTGCAGGTGCAATTATTCAAGCCCGACGTGCTGGTGAGCGATATCGGCATGCCGGAGACCGACGGCTATCAATTCATTCGGCAGGTGCGTAGTTTGTCCGCCGATCAAGGAGGCCGCTTGCCCGCGATCGCGCTCACCGCCTTCGCCCGCTCGGAAGACCGGACGCGGGCCATGATGGCCGGCTATCAGATGCACATCTCCAAACCGATCGAACCGCAGGAACTGATTGCCACGGTCGGAAGCTTATGTGGGCGGATGAGTGCGCCCTAGCGGTGAGGCCCCGGCTTTACGCAAACGCCGCCCGCAGTTCGGCGAGGTGCTTTGCGCATTCCTCGCGGACGTCGCCCGCTTCTTCATATTCGAGCACAATGTACCCGCGGTAATGAGAGTCGCGCATGATCTTGGCCAGGCGCTTGTAGTCGGCAGGGATCTTTTTCTTTTCCGGTCCGCTCATCACGACTTTAATCTGTACATTGAGCGCGTAAGGAGCGATTTGTTCGAGTTCGCGATAAGGATCGTCGCCGTGAAAATTG
This sequence comes from Anatilimnocola sp., assembly GCA_043744755.1. Taxonomy (GTDB): domain Bacteria; phylum Planctomycetota; class Planctomycetia; order Pirellulales; family Pirellulaceae; genus Anatilimnocola. Next base: position 586 of record JAYTUF010000404.1, on the reverse strand, counting down.
CCCGAATCAACATTCACGCCGAACCAGGGACTGTTCACATCGCGGACGAACTGCAGCAGGCCGTCAGCCGTCCCGGTGGGGCCCCCATGATTCTCAAGCGCCAGATGCACGCCATGCTGCCCGGCATATTCGCAGCATTCTTCGATGCCGGAGACCATCCACGAATGGGCCTGCGCGGGCGTGGCATCTTTTTTCACGTGCCCGGCGAAGATGCGAATCACCGGCGCTCCGAGAATCTCGGCGAAGTCAATCCATTGCTTCACCGCTGCGATTTGTTTCGCACGATCCTCACCGGGCGGAAAACCAAAATCGTTGCCGACCGCCGTGCCCGAAACATCCAAGCCTAGCCGAAAGCACTGCCGCCGCAGCGACCGCAGATAATCGTGGGTCACTGCCTTTGGGAAATAATACGAAGTCAGCTCGGTCCCTTCGCAGCCGAACTTGGCGCAGTCGTTGATGAAATCAGTCAATGTCAACGAAGCATCTTTGCCGGCCAGCAGCGATCGATAGCTATACGCCGCCAGGCTGAATTTGAACTTACTTTGCCCATTGCGCGGAATGGGTTCGATGGCTGCCGCGGAAGAGG
>JAYTUF010000403.1:0-1857 GCA_043744755.1 Anatilimnocola sp. | reverse complement strand
AAATTCCCCAAGGGAACGAAGATCGAAGTCACCGCTCACTTCGACAATTCGCGGTTCAATCCGTTTAACCCCGATGCCACTCAGGCCGTTCGCTTCGGCCCGCAAACATTCCACGAAATGATGTACGGCTTTTTCTTCTACACCGCCGACGGCGAGGATTTGAATCTACAGATTGATCCGAAGACGGGGCGACCGGTGAAGTCGTTAACCTTGAAGGAGCCGCGCACGAAATAAGAGTCGCGAACAAAACAACTTTCTTGGATTGGCCAATCGCCATCGCGACCGCTGGGCTCCGTGCAGCGGGGCGCTCACTTTTCAGTTACCGTCCGACAATCGAACGTGTTGGCGACCGCCGGCAAGCCACCTCGACCAAGCCACCTCGACGCGCACGGCATGAGACGACTAGAATATTTTGTTCCCAACATTCCTCTCTCCGCCACTTTCGTTCGCTGCCCCCTTGCCCGCTGGTTTATTGCGGGCGCGAACGTCCGAAAGTGAGGGAGTTTCAGACCTTATAGAGCCACGGATCCACCAGGCTGCGAATGACTCGACGCGTTGTCATCACCGGAATTGGCCTCGTCAGCCCGCTGGGAAACTCGGCTGCTCAACTTTGGGACGCCCTCGCTCAGGAGCGGAGCGGCATTGCCGAGCTGACTAGCATTCCAACGTCGGCTTTGCCCTCGCGCTTTGGCGCCGAAGCCCGTGGCTTTACCGGCGCGATTGAAGAGTTCGGGCCGCTGGATAAGTTGCTGGCGAGGAACATCAAAAAGAACCTGCGGGTGATGTGCCGCGAGATTCAGATGGGCGTCGCAGTCGCGCAGTTGTGCCTGACCGACTCGGGAATCAAGCTCGACCAGATCGACCGGGACCGCCTCGGCGTGCTCTATGGCAGCGACTATATGCTTACTCTGCCCGGCGAGTTCGCGGGCGGAGTGCGGAAGTGCCTTGACGAAAGGGGGCAGTTCGATTTTAACTGCTGGGCCAAAGAAGGCTTGCCCGCGGTCGAGCCACTTTGGCTGCTGAAATATCTGCCAAACTTGCCTGCCGCCCATGTCGCGATTTTTAATGAACTGCGGGGACCGAACAATTCGCTCACTTCTCGCGAGGCCTCTTCGAATCTCGCCCTCGCCGAAGCCTATCATACGATCCTACGCGGTCATGCCGACCGGATGCTGGCGGGCGCGACAGGGACGCGGATTCACCCCGCGAGGTCCGTGCATGTTGCAATGCAGGAATCGATCGCTGAGGGGAACGACCCAGCGCAGCTCAGCCGGCCCTTCGATCGCGCTCGCAATGGTCAGGTGCTCGGCGAAGGGGCGGCTTGCTTGTTGCTGGAAGAACTGGCGTCGGCGGAAGCGCGCGGCGCCAAGATTGTGGCCGAGATCATCGGCAGCGGTTCCTCGATTGTTGCGAATACGAAGAGCGAACCCGATGAGAAGACTGCAATTGCCAATGTAGTAAAACAATGCTTGAACAGCGCGCAGCTAAAGCCCGCTGAACTCGGTCACATTCACGCGCATGGTCTGTCGGATGTACGCCGTGACAAGCTTGAAGCCCAGGGCATTGCCGCGGTCCTCGGCGCCGACAAAACGCGCGTGCCGGTGACGGCGGCCAAGAGTTACTTCGGCAATCTCGGTGCGGCAGGTGGTCTCGTCGAAGCGATTGCGAGTGTACTCGCCTTGCAAGATGGCCGCCTGTTCCCGATTCAATCGCTGGGCGAACTCGATCCTGAATGTCCGATCCGCCCTGCCAAGCGCGGCGATCAGGCAGGTCAGACCTGCATCAACCTAAGCGTCACGCCCCAAGGGCAAGCCAGCGGCATTACGTTGCGGCGCTGGGGCTAAAGCGGTCGCAAAT
>JAYTUF010000402.1:0-1863 GCA_043744755.1 Anatilimnocola sp. | reverse complement strand
GCGCCGTTGGCCATAAGTAAACCATCGCCGGCAGATAGACATCGCCGCGCGATTCCGACTGCACTCGCAATCGACCAGTCAAAACCGCAGGCGATTTGCTCTGTATTTCCCCTGTGTCCCACAACTTCTGCAAGCTGGCAACCACCGCCGGTCCGCTCAGTCGCACGATCCCTTCGTAACTACCGCCCGGTGCGGAGGCCAGGGCGACAATCGTATCGTCGATGTCGAGCGACATTTAGCGATTCGCTTCTTTGTACGACGGCGGAGCTACCGATTCTTCTGCCGGCGGGCGGTTCGCGCGGAGGTTTTGGCCGCGGCTTCTGCTGAGGGCTTTTCATCCACGACGGCAGCCTTCGGATCGATGGGTTTACTCTTGGGCAGCAACGTCCGCTCAGCAATGCTCCACAGGCTCGACGTGATGAAATACAAGCACAGGCCGGCGGGGACTTTGTAAAAGAAGATGCCCATGACCAGGCTCATGATCATCATGGTCTGTTGCTGCATCTCTTGTTGTTCGTCGGTCGGCGGCGGCGTGAACAGCTTTTGCTGAATGATGAACAAAGCGATGGTGATCAGCGGGAAGACGTTGAAGAACGGACCCAGCCAGCCGTCGGCTTCATCGGCGATGAAGGCGGGCATGTATTCCTTCCAGAGGAAGAGCTTGTCGGGGCCGGCCAGGTTCGAGACCCAGGCCCAGCCCGGAAAGAGGTCGGCGTCGCGGAGGTGAATGTCCACGCTCAGGCAGCGATACAAGCCGACAAATACCGGCAACTGAAAGAAGACCAGCAAGCAACCCGCGAACGGATTGGGCATGCCGTGCTTCTTCATCAGCTCTTGCGTGGCCTGATGCTGTTTGAGCGGGTCGTCTTTGTATTTTTCCTTGAGGACCGTGATCTCCGGCTTGAGCAGCGTGGAGATCTCCTGCATCCGCTTGGCGGCCGCTGCCTGACGAATGCTGAAGGGCAACATGCAACTGCGGACCATGACCGTGAGCAAGATGATGGCCACGCCGTAGTTGCCGGTCATGCGATACAGCCAGGCGAGCAGTCCGCTGAGCAGCTTCGCGGGATAGGCTGCATATTTCCAGCCATATTCAACTATCTCGTCGAGCTGATAGGCCTTGAGAATCTCGGGGTCTTTGGGTCCGAGAAAGACCTGGTAATGATGCGTTAGATCCTTGCCCGGCTCCAAGTTTTGCCGCGTTGTAATCAAGCGCACGCTGGTGTTGGTGGTGCGAATGCGAGTCTTGGTGAGTTGATTCACGTCGTGCATCGGGATGGCGGCAACGCGCGCGAACTTGATCGGGCTAGTTATCGGCGAATCATTGTCGCCCTGGGGCAGCACCATGGCGGCGAAGAACTGGGCATCCACGCCGGCAAAGGTGAGCGGCACGGTGCCCTCTTGTTCCAGCAGCGGATACTCAACCGGCGTGTTCCCCTTCAGGGCCTTCTTGGCATGGTCATAAATCATCGGCGTGCCGACGAGTTGATGCGGCTTGCCGCCCAGTTTGAACAACACATCGCGGGCACCAGCCCCGCGGAACATCTCGCGGTGCATCTTGGTGCTATACCACCAGCCTTCGAGCGGAATGCCGTTGGGACCATTCAGGCGATAGGCCACGGACACGATTTCATCGCTGGTGTTTTCAATGCCGATGGCGAGGTCGAGGTGATAGGACTTGGTTTTTGATGACGGATCTTCGCCAACCTTCGGCACGCCGTACCGCTTGGTGACCTTCAGCGAACCTTTGCGATTGATCGCCTTTAAGGCAGCGTCGTCGAGCGTTTTGGTGAAGGTCACTGAGTCAGCGGTTTGCTCGCCAATTTCCCAGTTGCTGTTGTGCAAGGAAGGGAGCGCGCGAAT
>JAYTUF010000401.1:0-1871 GCA_043744755.1 Anatilimnocola sp. | reverse complement strand
GGTCAGCAAAGCTCGCCGCACGGAACTCAGCAGCCAGAAAATCCTGGCCAACCACCAAAGCAAAAACCCGCCCGCGCGGTGAGAAATGCGGGCTAGGTCTGGCGGCGATGCTACTCTGGCGGTGTACGGCAGATCAGTGTACCCGGGCGGTTCCGGCTAAAGTCACTTCGACATCTTCTGATCCAAGTGCCCGCTCTTGCCAATCGCGCGGAGCAACCTTAGACCAACCAATAAACTGAGCGAGCAGCCGCTGAGGCCGAGCACCGAGATTTTTTCGAGGCCGAGCCACACGGACACGAACGGGATGATCGGCAGCAGGGGCGGCACCTGGTGGGCGAGCATCAGGCTGCTTCCCATGAAGAGGGCGCTGGCTAACATGCCAAGGACGAGCCGGTTGACGCTGGGGCCGAGGCCGCGGTGATCCAGGTGAACGTCGAATTTGCCGGACTGCACTTGCTCCAGAATTTGCAGCACGCGCTGCGGCAGCACTTCGGCCAGATGTTCGACTTCGACAAGCAAGCGACGGAGCTTCTTGGCTTGCCGGGCCGGCGAAAGCCGCTTCAGCAGCATTTTGCGATGCATCGGCTGCATTAGTTCCATCAGGCTGAACTTGGCGCTGAGCAGCTTGGTCGTCCCTTCGAGTGTGACCAGCACTTTGATCAGCATTGCCACTTGCGTGGGGAGCGTGATCTGATACCGGCGGATGATTTCGACCATGTCGGTCAGCGCGCCGGCCAGGTCGAATTGATCGAGGGCTTGCGTGGAATAGTGGCCGACGAAATCGGCGACGTCGTTGTTCAGCCCCGCTTCGTCCAGGTTCGGCGGGATGGCCCCGATTCGTTTGATGAGGCGAGTGAGCATCGGTACGTCGTGATTGACGATGGCCAGCAGCATTTCTTCGATGTCCTCACGGAGACGTTCGTCGATCCGGCCGACCATGCCGAAATCGATGAGCGCGATGACATTGCCCGGGAGCAGCAGAATATTTCCGGGGTGCGGATCGGCATGATAAAAGCCATGCGTGAAGATCATCTGCAGATAGAGTTCTCCACCGCGACGGGCCACTTCCTCGCGGTCGATCCCTGCGGATTCGAGCGCGAGCGTGTTGGCAATGGGGAGACCATCGACCATCGTCATCGTCAGCACCCGCTGCGTGCAGAGGTCGGTGAAGGGCCGCGGAATGCAAACCGTTGCGTCATCGGCAAACAGCGCCGCGAACTGTTGCAGGTTCCGCTCTTCGCGGCCGAAATCGAGTTCCCGCCGTAGCGTGCGACCCATCTCGGCGACGTTGGCCACCGGGCGATAGGGCTTGAACTCGCTCAGGCCTTCGGAGAGTTGCGCGAGCCCGGCGAGCACCTCGAGATCTTCATTCACCTTGTGTTCAATGTTCGCGTGCTGAACCTTCACCACCACCCGCTCGCCCGTCAGCAGCCGGGCTTGATGCACTTGTCCAATCGAGGCCGAAGCAATGGGCGTGAGATTGAACTCGGCGAAGAGTTGATCGAGCGGCTGGCCAAGTTCCGTCTCCACCATCTGCCGCACTAGCGCAGGCGGATCAGCAGGCGTGGACGATTGCAGTAGTTGTAATTCGTTGGCCAGATCTTTTCCAACGAGGTCAGGCCGGGTGCTAAGGAGTTGCCCGAACTTGATGAAGGTCGGCCCAAGTTCCGTGAGCGTATGGCGGATGCGCGCCTCGCGCGTCATGCGAGCCAGGATTTCGCCATCGCGATCGCGGAGTTGGTCCTTTGCAAAGTTGAGATTCGTCCGACTCAGCCAATCGGCCAGGCCGTACTTGCTCAGAACCGAGATGATCTCCGTCCCGCGGCGCACATTGCGGAACATCTGCGGGAGGGAAGTGAGACGCATGGCGG
>JAYTUF010000400.1:0-7164 GCA_043744755.1 Anatilimnocola sp. | reverse complement strand
TGATCCAGGGCATGACCTTCTCGCGGTTGGCCAGCAGCAGATCAAATTCTTCCGGCCGAGCCCGCCCCTTCGCCGCAAAGCCAAAAGCATGACCGCCGTAAATGGCGTTGGGCATCCACTCGCGCAATTCTTTGGGATCGAGCGAAGACTGGGCGCCGCTAACCGCCGCACATTGCAGCTTCGTCGATTGCCGGGCGATGGGATCGCTGCTCTTGGGATCTGCCAGATCATCGTGGAGCGCCAGCCAGAGCGAAGTACAAGCGCCGGCGGAACCACCCGTCGCGCCGACCTTGGTAGGATCGAGATTCCATTCCTTCGCCTTCGAGCGAATGGTTTGCAAGGCCCGGGCGGCGTCATGCAGCGGGGCCTTCACCGGCGGGACGACGTTCTGTTCCATCGCCTGCGTGATGAAGCGGTAGTTAAGCGCCGCGACGGAAATCCCTTGGTCGAGAAACGGCTTGATCGTGGTGGTCCCATAGCCGGTCTTATCACCACCCTGCCAACCGCCCCCATGAATCAACAGCACCAGCGGCGTGGGCCGCTCCGACTTCGCCTGCCAAAAATCAAACTTCTGTCGCTCGCTGTCGTCCCCATATTTGTAGTCCGCCACCGTCGGCGCCAAACGTTCCGGCGGAACCTTCTTGGCCGGCGCCTTAGCTTCGGGTGCTTTCGCTTCAGGCGCTTTCGTCGCTTGAGCGAGCGCTGCAGAAATCAAAACCAAACCAACCAGCAAAGTGGCAACCATCTGCCAAAGGCGGGCACGCATCGGAGCATCTCCGGAAGAGTGAAATCAGGCGGGAAGTAACTCGCAAGCGGCTTAGTCTCCCACGCGTTGCGGCGATGTCAAGCAAAGCGAAGCCTCTAGTCGCCGCGAATCTTGGGACAATCGCAGTTGCGACAATCCCCCATCACGGGTAGGATTACACCGACGCTAGCAACTATCTCTCCAAAGCGGGCAAAGCAGCGATGAGTGGCGGCGAGAATCCAAAGATTGGCGATGAGGCACCCTCCCCTGCAAAAACAGGCAAGAAGCAGCGGGCAGCATCAAAGCCGAAGGCAAAGGCAAAGGTAGACGACAACGCGGACTTTAAGAAATTGGCCTTGCGTGCGGGCTATGTCGTCATGGCGTTGTTCACCCTCGCATTCATTTACCAAACGGTGAATGGCAATGTCTCCTATCAAGTACAGTGGGCGTTCACTGCGCTCTTCGGTTTATTCGCAGGCATTGTCGCATGGTGTTTTAGCGGAGCGATGCAGGTCAAAAGGGGATTCCTGACCGCAACCGGTGGTTTTGCAGTGTGGGCGTCATTTACTTGGTTCTATCCTGGCCCCGACTTGTTTCGCCCTGTCTTCGTGACTCTGGTTCGGCCTAACGCTGAACCCGTGAAAGGCAATTTCACACTTCACTACCGCCGTCCGCAAACCAATAAGGGGAGCCAGCGTGGTTTTGATGGTGAAGCAAGCATAACCGACCTGACCTACGGAGCTACCAACCTAGAACTAACGTCATTGGACTACGACGGTTATTTCATTGACGAGCCGGTCCCAGCCACAGCGTACTATTCGTTTCCCATTTCAAGTGACGGTCAGGTAACGATCAAGATCAGGGGCGAATACGATTCGCCTACGCCGCCAACCAAGGAAAGTGTCGAAGAGCTTTTGAGGAAGGCGAAGCTAACGAAGGCCGATGTACTTGCAACTAAGGTAACTCCGCTGGAGAAAGAGCGCTCAATTCTTGTAGTAAAAAACAGTCGGGGCGAACAACTTACAGTTTGGCTTTACGATTGCGTCTGGGCTTACCGTGATAGTGATCCTGACTCAACCGATCTTGTTTCACCGTTCATGGACATCCGGTTGGCTGAAACTGAACGTCTTGAATCGTTCAAGAAATTTCAGGAGTTCGACAGCAACTCCGGACTCTTTTGGGTTTGTGTTGACATCAACGAAGATGGACGACGAGTCCCGCATCCAATTGGTTTGCACTATCTATTCGGTTACCAACAACTAGAGATAAAGCGTCCGCGAAATGATCGCGATGCCTTTGACTTTGAGTTCACGCCAGTAAAGGATCACACCAATGAGTCGAAGAAGAGTGATTAGTGGCATTTGCGTATTTGCGACTTTGTTAGTTACATCGCAGGTTCCAGCGTTCGGTCAAAACGAAGTTGGTTTCCGCAATTCAATGCAAACCATTGCTGACGTTACGCTGACTCGCCGAAGCAACGGCCAGATTCAGACATTCACGCTCACTGGGAACCAAGTGCTTCCAATCCCATTCAGTGGCGATCTGTTCGACATTCAGGTTATTCCACGCGACGAACCGAACTCCGGCTTTCGCTTTCTGAATGTCAATCTACAAGCCCTTGCAGGACGGGGGCGTGTCGTGAATCTTCGCGGAGAGTTTGCTGCTGGTCCAATGCAACTGGTCTGCTACAAGAGGTGTTTCCGTCGCTGCAAGTGCTGTTGGCAGGCCACACGAGGGGAGCGAACGGCGGTCACGCTCGAAGGCAACTCGACTGAGGGGGCATACACACTGAGGTCGCCAAAGATGAAGTATGCAGATGGTGCGTTTGTCGAATAGAGCCATCATGGCGTGATCGTGTTCGACTTCGGTTGCCGCCACCTCGCCGCCGACACGACCGCTCGATCAACCCGAATTCTCAGCGTCCGCGAAGCACCACCTTTGATCCGGCAGGCGGGAGCCTGCCTAACATTACTCGAAGCGAAGCCGATTGATTGCCTCCGCTGCTGCCGCCTGCACATATTTCGACCGATCCGAGCGAAGTTGCTCCAACGGGCCTATCGCCACTGTTCCCGCACGACCAAGCTGACCCAATCGTTCTGCCGCAGCCTTCCTTACGTCCCAGTGCCTGCCTCTCAAAAGTTCTACAAGCGTTTGAGCATTTGCGTCGTCGCTTACGATCCAAAGCGGCAGAATCTGCTCGCGGGCGTTCGCACTCCCCGTGTCGAGACAATGACGCATCGATTCCAAAACTAAAGTTTGCCAGGACACCGCTTCCCCTTGGGGTAGCTGGTTCGTACGAGATACGAAACAGGAGATAAGTGCCGGCCAAGCCACTAGGGCGCTTTTGTGTAGGGCCATAAGCGTGCTTGCCATTTCGACCAGCGCAGGCAAGGTCATAAGGGAGTCTCGCAACTGGCGCTTGCTTTCATTGCACGGAACCAGCAACCGAATGTCATTCATTCCACGCTGGATGCGAGAACTGGCCCCACTTTGCAAATCATCGAGAATCAGCGGGTAGTCCCTTTCGTCCAATGCACCCGGTTCACATAGGGAATCCGGAGAGAACTCGGGGAAAGGAACGCATTCATGGTTAATCGGGGCGGTCTCGGTCAAATACTGGTAAGGGCTTCCGCCGCGTTTTTCCGACATGTCGTCGGCACGCCGCCACCAGTCTTTCGCTTCCTGAACCCCAATGCGAGCGGCTTGCACAACCGTTGTACCGTGCCACGAACACCGACAGTGCCTTGCACCCCAAGGCGGCCGAAAGACTTTCCAAATCGGATCGTCTCTGTAGTAGATGTTCGTCCCTCCAATTCCGCCGCTTTCCATTGCCCAATGGGATTTGCTTGTGCGGGCATCGCGGGTGGAATGATACGCCCTGTACGGGAACGCATCCTCAACGATCGGATGACCTAGCTGTTGCTCAGACTCGTCGGAGACGCGTTTGTAATCAAAGGACGGCGTCATTTGCCCACACGAGAAATCTGTTGGAAACCGGAGGAATAGATCTATGGTCCGGCAGGGAAGGCTCCCGACTGCCGAACGGCAGGTTGATTCCCAAAATGCAATGTGCCGCCAACACGACCACTCGATCAACCCGAGTACTTAGCGTCAGCGAAGCGCCACACTTTGATCCTGCAGGCGTGAGCCTGCCCACACAACGGGTCCGACAAAAAGCTGTTCAAAGCCGTCAAGCATTGGAGCAGTCTGCGGGCTGCACAGCAAGAAAAAAATGCCGCGGCTCGGACCAGACGTGTCCGGGGTGGATCGTCTAATGGTAGGGGTTTGATCTTTCCGAAATTGGTTGTGTGGGGAGCGGGGCGGCGGAAGCGGCGGGGCAACGTTAACGCCGCTTCCCAGTTGTCGCCCTAGCGGGCTTCATTCCTATTGGCCATCCGGTTCCCACGGCTCGCGCCGTGGGCTATTTTCTGTCGCCCTGACGGGCTGATGAGATCGGGTTAGCCTCAGCCGCGGAGCGGCGACAGATAGTAGCCCAGTGCGCAAGCACTGGGAAACGTCGCCCCCTGATTGCCCAAGCCCGGTAGGGCGGCACTTGGGATCGCGAAGAGACCGGCTGAAGCCAGGACTCCAACGGTGGGGCGGTGATCGATCCACCCGAAGGAGTTGTTATCGAAATGCTGAGCATGTTATCGATAAGTCATTATTATGTTATGTACACTACTTCGATAAGAGCAATGCAGGTAACAAGTTATGGCCGGAACTGGTTGTCGTGCGGGGCGGTTGAAATCGTGGGCGAATGGGTTATCGCGCGTAAAAAGCGCGTCGCAAGCGACGCGGCGAAATGGGACGGATGGTTACTTCATCGGCAACGTGCTCTTCGGCTCGTAGGCCTGGCAGCCGAAGTCGCGGCCGATGGAGAGGAACTTCTGGCGATCGTCTTCGTCCAGATGCGGACCTTCGATGCGGAAGAATTGCCAGGTCCAGGAGACTTCAAACTGGCCTGCCTGACCGCGGCCGACGAGCAGGCCCGGCTTTTCAATGGCGCCGGTGAACTCGGCCTTGATGCGGTCGATGACTTCTTTCACCGGCAGATCGACGAGCCCGTCCACATCTTCGCCGAAGCTCAATTCCTGGCTGATCATTTCCGCCGGCTGCTGAACTTGGGGTTGTTGCCGCCAAAACATAAGCACTTGTTGCATGACTGGCTCCCGATTGCTGTCCGTTGCTGTGATTCCCGCCCGCTGTCTCCGATGCAGAGCGCGATTCTATACTAACAGGCTCGTTTGGGAAGTCATGTTTGCGAAGGAGCGATCTGTGTCCGAGCCGATCATCAGCGTTTCCGGGTTGCGAGGTGTGATTGGCGAAAGCCTAACGCCCGATCTGGTCGTGCGTTATGTCGCCGCCTTCGCCGCCACATTGCCGCCTGGGCCGGTCGTGGTCAGCCGGGATGGCCGCACGACGGGACTGATGCTGGCAGCGGCCGTCCACTCGGCCCTGGCTGCTAGCGGCAAGGAAGTCTGGGACGCGGGCATCGCGGCCACGCCCACGCTGGGCGTGCTGGTGCGGCACTACCAGGCCGTCGGCGGCGTGCAGATTTCGGCGAGCCATAATCCGCTGCCCTATAACGGCCTGAAGCTGTTCAACCAGCAAGGGCGAGTCATTCCCGCTGCGGATGGTCGTCAGGTTTTAGAGCGATACCGCGCGGGACATTTCGCCTGGGCGAAGCATGACAAGATCGGTTCGATCCGCCCGCTGCCTGATGCCAACGGGCCACATCTGAAACTGCTGTTGGAAACCGTCGATGCGGCGGCGATTCGTACACGCGGTTGCAAAGTGCTGCTCGATAGCAACGCGGGCGCTGGAAGCCTGCTCGGACGAGCGCTGCTGCAGAAGCTCGGTTGCCAGGTAACGATCCTGGGCGGCGATCCGACCGGACGGTTCTTGCATCCTCCGGAGCCGACGCTCGATAACCTGCAAAGCGTGCAACAGCAGGTAGTCTCCGCCGGCGCCGACATCGGCTTCTGTCAGGATCCCGATGCGGACCGCCTGGCCATCATTGATGAGAATGGCAGGTACATCGGCGAAGAGTTCACGCTCGCCCTGTGCCTCGACCATGTTTTACGGCAGCAAGTGGGACCGGTGGTGACCAATTGCTCGACCAGTCGGATGGCGCAGGACCTGGCGACGAAATATGGCGCTCCCTTCTCGCGCTCAGCGGTGGGCGAAGCGAACGTGGTTGATGAAATGATCCGCACGAGCGCTGTCTTCGGCGGCGAGGGAAACGGCGGACCCATCGATCCGCGGGTTGGTTTCGTGCGCGATAGCTTCGTAGGGATGGCGCTGATCCTTGCCGCGCTGGCCGAGCGAAAGTGCAAGACGAGCGAGTTGGTGGATGAACTGCCGCGGTATGAAATCCACAAGACCACGACACCGCTAGCCAGCGAGCGCTTGCCCGCCGCGTACGACGCGCTGCAAGCACACTTTCCGGATGCCACGCCGGATCGCCTGGATGGTCTGCGACTCGATTGGCCTGACCGTTGGTTGATCGTCCGCGGCAGCAACACGGAGCCCATTGTTCGCATTATTGCCGAAGCGCCGCAAGCGAACGCGGCCGCCAAGTTGTGCGCCGCGGCCCGTTTGGTGCTGCAATCATTGCCGGGCTGATTGCATCTTGGTCAACTCTTGTTCCACCGCTTGCAATTCTTCCGGCGTGTTGATGCTGAGCGCTTCACAGGGATCGAGCACCGGCAGTGCGGCGATTTTCTTCCCTTCGCTGCGCAGGATGGCGGGACAATCGGTGAGGTAGTATTCGCGCTGACGATTGTCGTTCTTCAGCAGGTCGAGGGCGTGGAGCAGTTCCGGGGCGTCGAACACATAAGTGCTCATATTCACTTCGGTGAGGAGCCGCTGCTCGTCGGTGGCGTCCTTTTCTTCCACGATCTGTTGGAACTCTCCTTGGGCATCGCGCACAATCCGGCCGAGGCCCTGCGGGTTGTCCTTATGCAAGGTGCCGAGCAGGCAGGCGGGGCGTTCCTTGTCGAAATGATCGAGCAGCCGCTTCAGGCTGCGGGTTTGCAGCATGGGCGAATCACCCGCGACAATCACCACGGGACCGGTCACTCCCTGCAGATTCTCGCGGGCCATCTTCACCGCGTGACCGGTGCCCAGACGTTCGGTTTGCAGGACGAACTCGATGTTCTTCCGGGTCGCAAGCGCCAGCCGAACATCGTCCGCGCGATAGCCAATCACGGCAATCACCCGCTGCACGCCGGCAACTTCCAAAGCATCCAGGACGTACTCAATCATCGGCCGCCCTAGCACGGGGCAGAGAACCTTGGGCAAGTCCGATTTCATCCGGCTGCCCATGCCTGCCGCCAAGACCACCGCCGTTACCTGCGTCATCGTTTGCCCTTTCCGTGGACGAGTCTTCCCCGTAGCTGAATTCGCCAGAATTCAGA
>JAYTUF010000399.1:0-7172 GCA_043744755.1 Anatilimnocola sp. | reverse complement strand
AAGGCACGAGGTCTTGCCAGAATAGCTCTTGGGGCGTAGTCATAATAGCTTGGGTCGTCCTGCAGTTCAGCACTGGCTCTGGCCAGTGGCACCCGGCGCTTTCCGAAGTATTTGTAATAGAGTCAACCATTCAATCTGCAACGGCGCGCAAGAGTTATGTGGTTCACGGAGCAGAGTGGTGATCCTAAAACGCCGCCAATTCGGTTTATGGCTCCTGGTGGTGGGCTTGCCCATCACTGTTGCCTCCGTGTCATCGGTCTATTATTATCGCGATCGGCCAATTGAGGGCACAAGCAATAAAGCTTGGAACTTAGCTGCCGGGTCTAGCGAAAATTATGCGAATCGGGTTCGAGCGGTGATTAAGGCAGAATCGTCATTTACTTCGCAGTCAGAGATTGTATTGACAACGGTGAGTGACACTATACACGAGTTTCGATTTCAAGTGCTGGACCCAGAGGGAACGATTCAGGTTCTGGTGTCGGTGAGCACAAGCACTAGGCATGCAAAGGGAGCGACCTACATTGAGTGGGACGGGCCGACGGTAATGGTTCGCGCTTCGCGCTGGAGCAAGCCATCCGATGCCATGCAAAATAGTAATGCGATTAGGAAGGTTGGCGAAGACCTGCAAAAACGATTGGGCCGTAAGTAAGTCGGCCGGGTGGCACGCCCGACGAGGCTGTTCCATCCTGAGTGGCACGGGTTCTCCCGTGTCCGCGGGCCCATTTTCGAGCGAGTCAGTGGAGCGTCGCCGGGTGAATTCGAGCCGTTCTGAGGTAGGGTCACGCCGCAGGTACTGGTAAATTCAGTTGCGTTCTGGCGGAGTTGGTGAGGAGCCTTACCTCAGAATATCAGTAAGACACGGGTAGAACCCGTGCCACGCGGCCGCGCGATTGGCCGGCCTCGACCTTTCATCGCTGGGTGGCGAGTGGTCACTACGACATCCAATGGGGAGCGGGTTACATGCCGCCGGAGTTGCCGGGAGACGCAGGGGAGTGAACCCGCGCGGCAAGCTCCGTCTGGTTAGCTACCCTTGGTCAGGGCGGAGTACCGACCTGACCTACAGAACTGCGTAGCGGAGAGGGAGTAGCAGTTAGGAATTCCGCTTGGCGATTCGCGCTCGAAATACTTCCCGCCAGCTCTCTGCCAGGGCGGGGATCGCGGCGAGTTCTGTTGCCGCGGCGAGGTTTTCTTGCTCGAAGTACATCAACTGCTGGGCGCGCGTGATGGTCCAGGTGGGATGGGGGCGGGTGAGCAGTTCGATCGATTGACCGGCGGTGATCTCACCCGGCTCTCGCACGCGGAGGTACCAGCCGCTGCGGCCGTTGTGGGTGACCTGGCGGGCGAGGTCGGCGGTGCGCCAGCGGCGCGAGAGTTTCCAGCAAGGTTGGCGGGGTTGGCTGACTTCGAATTGCACGCTCCCCAGTTGCCAGATGTCGCCGATGCAAACGCCCGATTCGGCCAGGCCGGTGATCGTCAGGTTCTCGCCGAACGCGCCGCCCGTCCAAGCAATGTGCGGCAGCTCTTGTTGCCAGAGGGGCCAGTGATTGGCCGAGTAAGCGAGCACCGCTTTATCCGGGCCGCCGTGAAAGCGGAGATCAGCCTGGCCATCTCCTGCCATTCCTAACGGGCCAATTCGCACGGTGCCTTGGATCGGCCGTTTGAAAAACGCGGTCGTCCAGCGGCGGTCATGTTCGTCGGCTGCGTCTTCGTGGCCATAGGATTGTGGGAACGCGGCTTGGATGGAGACGAGCGTGGCCATTGCTTACTTCATTCCTTGCTGCACCCGCGAATCGGCGAGGACAACCATTCCCCAGATCGCGAAGCCGGCGGAAATGAAGAAGCAAGGATTGCAAGGGAGAACGGCCGCAATCGAGCCGACCCAGGCCGCAAGCACGCCCCGGCCGCGATACATGGCATAGGCGCCGATCAGCGTGAGGATGCCGGGCAAGGCGCAGACGAGCATGAACAGCGTCAGAAATAAGTAGGCGAACGTGGTTTCCAGTGCATTGCCGTTCTGTTGTAGATCGCGATTGAAGTTGTCGTCGAGCAACATCGCCCCGAAGCTGAAGGCGATCAAGCCTACATTGATCACGGCCCCGAGAGTCATGCCAATTGCGGGGCCGAGCAGCTTCTGGCGGACTTCGTCTTTCGTCAGCGGTTGGCCCGCGAATGATGAATCATAGTGCCCGGGGGAGGCATACGGATTGAGCGGACCTGAGTGCAAACCGCCGCTGCCGGGGGCGTAATCGCCGAACGGATTGGAGCTGTTCGCCAGCGGTTGACCCGTGGGCGTCAGCGGCGGACCTTGCGGCGCGAAGGCATTCGCGGGCGGCAACCAGGGCGCTGGGGCTGGCGAAGACTTCGATCCGCCTGGTTCAAAGGAATGGAACGGCGCCAGGGGCGCGGATAGCCCGGGGCCCGTGTTACTCATTCCGCCGCTGCTGCTAGTGAAACCACTTAGCGACGAAGACGAGCTCAACGGCACCTGCGCGATCTGTTTGCAGTTCGGGCAGCGAGCCTTTTTGCCCGCTGCTTCATCCGGCGTGCGGATGCGGGATTGGCAGCCAGGGCATTCGAATTCAATCGCCATAGTAGGGAGTGGGCAGTGGGGAAAGGAAAACTAATATACACGGGCGTCGTGGGGAATAGGACTCCCCCGTAATCGCCACTTGTGAAAAGCGGGCATCCCTGAGATAATCCCAGGCTTCCGCGATGGCCGCACCCGGCCCTGCAAGGCTTGAACTTGCTGAGGCTTTTGGGCGGTTGCTCCGGCGAGGATTCGGCTGTCGCATTGCAATTGCAGCCTCGCCGTTCGTCACCCCAGGGTATTTTTCAAACACAGTTGGAGAGACTGCTCGATGGCTCGTTACACAGGTCCGAAGGCGCGCATTAATCGTCGGCTGGGTGCCCAGATTTATGAATCGGCAGGCGCCATCAAGGCCCACCAACGCCGCGATAGCCCACCAGGTATGCACGTGAAGGGTGGCCGCCGCCTCTCGAACTGGGGCAAAGCCTCGGCCGAGAAGCAAAAGATCAAACATTACTATGGCCTGGGTGAACGGCAACTCCGCAAGTATTACCACATGGTGTCCGCCAAAAAGGGAAACACCGGTGAGCAGCTGTTGAGCCTGTGCGAACGCCGGCTGGACAACGTCATCCGCCGCGCCGGTTTCACCAAGACCCGCCCGCAAGCCCGCCAAGGGATTGTGCATGGTCATTTCTTTGTGAACGGCATCAAAGTCACCAGCCCCAGCTATTCGCTCCGCCAAGGCGATGTGATCACGGTTCGCAAGAAGGAACCGATCTATAACCTGTATAAAGGCGTGATCAGCGAAGGGGGCTCGAACACTCCCGACTGGGTCACGTTCGATGCGGAAACGCTGCGGACTACCGTGCTGGGTCTGCCTGGCCCGAACGACTTCAGCTTGCCCGTCGATGTGAATATCGTCGTCGAATTCCTGTCGCGATAATTGGCCGGAATGTAGCTGCGTTCGCCAGAACGCGGGCAGATTCGCATAATTCCCGAGTGGTTCCCCGCGGTCTGGCGACCGCGGCTACAGTGGCCGCTGTTCCCTCTACAACACATCGACACGATGCATACTCCCTTGGTTGTTTTGGGCGGCGGTCCTGGCGGATATGCCGCGGCCTTCTATGCGGCCGACGAAGGCTTGGAAGTTGTCATTGTCGAGCAAGAGTCGCGCCTGGGCGGCACTTGCCTCTTGCGCGGCTGCATTCCGTCGAAGGCGCTGCTGCATGTGGCCCGCGTGTTGTCGGAAGTGGAAGAACTGAAGAAGGACTGGGGCGTCGATTTCGGCGATCCCAAGCTGGACATCGAAAAGCTTCGCGGCCGCAAGGACAAGGTGATTTCGAGCCTCTCCGGCGGCTTGAAGCAACTGGCCAAGCGACGGAACGTGAAGATCATCACCGCCCGCGCGGTGTTCGAGAACTCGACCACGCTCAAGCTCGAAGGGGACGATGCTTCGATTCCGGAAGATCGCACGCTGACGTTCGATCAGTGCATCGTCGCCACCGGTTCGCTTCCCGCCATGCCGGCCAGCTTCGAGATTGGTTCGGACCGCGTGATGGATAGCACTGGCGCCCTGCAACTGGCCGATGTGCCGCAAACATTACTCGTCATCGGCGGCGGTTACATCGGCCTGGAAATGGGCACCGTCTACGCCCGCCTCGGTTCGCAGGTCAGCGTGGTCGAAGCGCTCGACGGCATCTTGCTCGCCGCCGACCGCGATCTGGTCAAGCCGTTGCAGAAGCATCTCACGGCGTTGTTTCAAGACCGCATCTTTCTGAATACCAAAGTCGGCTCGCTGGGCCTGCGGGGCGATAAGGTGGAAGTCGCCTTTGAAGGCCCCGGCAAGTTCGGCGTGGAACGCTACGACCGTGTGCTGGTAGCCGTCGGCCGCCGTCCGAATACGCGCGGCCTTGGTCTGGAAAAAACACAAGCAATCGTCAATCCTCGCGGTTTTGTCGAAGTCGAAAAATCGATGCGGACGGCCGATCCGCACATCCTGGCCATTGGTGATGTGGCGGGCGATCCGATGCTCGCTCACAAGGCGTCGCACCAAGCTCGCGTGGCGGTGGAAGCCGTGCTCGGCAAGCCCGCTTCGTTCGATAAGCTCTGCATCCCCGCCGTCGTCTTCACCGATCCCGAACTGGCCTGGTGTGGTCTGACGCAGCAAGAAGCCGAGAAGGCCGGCCGCGTCGTGGAAATTGCTGTTTATCCCTGGGGCGCGAGCGGCAAAGCCATCGCGCTCGGCCGCACCGAAGGCTTGACCAAGCTGATTATTGATCCCGAGACCGAGCGCGTGCTGGGCTGCGGCATCGTCGGCATCGGCGCCGGCGATCTCATTTCTGAAGCCGCCCTCGCCATCGAAATGGGCTGCGAAGTCCGCGACCTTGCCGAGACCGTCCATCCGCATCCCACGCTGAGCGAAACCATGATGAACGCCGGCGAAGCCTTCTTTGGCACGGCGACGGAAATCTACAAACCGCGCCGACCGAAAGAAACCGAAGCTGCGAAGCCCGCGGGCGAAACGTCCACGCCGGAAACAGCGACGCCTTAGCGAGCAATTGCGATGGTTGAAGGATATAATGTCAACATGACTACCAACGTCGCCGACTTGATGCTTGAACCTCTTGCCAACTGCCTCACCCCCGAAGTCGCGCGGCGGATCGTCAACGCCCCAATCTCGCCGCAAACTCAGGCCCGCATCGACGAACTTGCCGTGAAAGCCAATCGCGGCCTGCTGACGCCCGCCGAGCACGAAGAGTATTCAGAATTCGTCGAGTACATCGATTTGGTGGCCATCTTCAAAGCTAAAGCCCGACGCCGGATTGCATAGCTGATTGGGATACGCCACAAATCCGTTTGCAGGCCGATCGTTGCCCGGCCTAAAATGACGCATCGCCGGTCCATCTATGGGTCGGGAACCATAGCATATTTCTTTAGGCGGCTACGATGTCCCTCTCACGTCGGTCCTTCGGTCAGCAAACCCTTGGGGCGCTGCTCACTTATTCCTTGCTCGAAACGCTCTGCACCCGCGAGCTGTTCGCCGCGGACATGAAGCTGCTGGCCGCGAAGTGGATGAAGGACTTGCACGACCTGAGTCAGGATGTGAAAGGGGCGAAGCTCAAGCAGACCGATTGGCAGACGAAGGTTGACGAGCTGTTTGCCCAGGTTGATCTGGCCGAAGCCATGAAGTTTCTCGATATCGAAAAGCTGACCGCTGGCATCAAGTACAAGGATCAGGGCGAGGTCAGCCTGCGGGCTAAGTTCCCCAAGGTCGAAGGGCTGCCGACCAGCCTGGTCTTCGGCCATCAGATCTTCGCGCTCAGCAAGGGCCGCAGCGTGGTGCCGCATGGCCACAACAACATGGCCACCGCGTTCCTCATTTTGCAGGGGACCTTCCAAGGCAAGCACTACGACCGCCTGGAGGACGAGGAAGAGCACATCATCATTCGCCCCACCATCGACGCCGCCTTCGGCCCCGGCGGCCATTCCACCGTCAGCGATCACAAGGACAACGTCCACTGGTTCCAAGCCACCAGCGACAACGCCTTCATCTTCAACATCCACATCATGAACGTGGACCCGAACGCCAAGAACCGCAGCGGGCGATTGTACATTGATCCGAAGGGGGAGAAGCTCAGCGACAACCGCATTCGGGCGAAACGGTTGAGCACAGGGGAGGCGTATAAACTATACGGCTAGATTCAGCTGCCGGGCTCAGCTAACGCAACTTGAAGGTAGTCGATGGGTAGCGAGTATCGCGCCCGAAGCGTTTCGATATACTGTTCACCATCGCTATCGAGCGGATTCTCGCCAACCACGACGAATTTCTCGGCGGCGGTTCCGTTCGGCCAGTGTGAATACTCCAATAACTGGCCGATTGCGTCTCGAATGCAAGCCCGACCTGAATGAAACGTCTTGATTTCGTAGAACCAGTAGCGACGCTCTCGCTGGGCGACGACGTCAACACGCGTACCATTACCCGTCATCAATTCGGTTCCAACATTTTCTTGACCAAGCTCGCCTACGAGAAGGTCGTAGAGCTTCTGCTGCATCGCATTGTGGCGCAAATCAACATCAATGGGATCTCCACTGCCGGTCGCAGTGGTCGAACGCTTTTTAGACGAACAGCCAGCCCGGAATTGAAACGGTGACGGCTCTATCTCCAAAATGGGCTGAGCGACACCGTTGCTTTCCACATACTTGTAAAGTGGGAGAAAACTATCGAAATCGTGTAGGATTCTATCGATTTCTGCAGTCTCCGCCGCCTGACGATATCCCAAGAATACAAATATGTGGTTTTTGATCCGCTCATCGGGTATCGCGGATGGCGAATAGTCGGCACTTCTCACTGGCCCGTCCCAATGCCACATTCTCATTTCGGCAAACTGCGAGGGATATAGTTCGAGGAAGTCGTTAAAGAGACGTACTTTCGGGCGAAGGACTCCAATATCGGGCAAAGCTTGACCTGTTTCAAACGAAAACGCGACACCATGACGGAGTAAGACGCCATTTGTTCCATCAAATCCAATATTGAATTGAAGCTCTTTTCGACCCCCATTGTGATACGCGTAACCATCAAAAATCGTCTTGCCGCTGAAAATTGCGTTCCCTGGTCGCCGACGGAATCCTTTTAGCGACTTTCGAA
>JAYTUF010000398.1:0-7181 GCA_043744755.1 Anatilimnocola sp. | reverse complement strand
CACCGTCGGGACCAAACTCCAGATCGACGGGGCGATAGGCCTGCTCGCTCGATTGCAGCAGCGGCTCGACCGGGTCGGCATGAAAGCCGGCCCCCTCGTCCTTCATTTTGTATTGCAGCGTCCCTTGAAAGCCAATGCAGTTGTTGAGCAGGTAGTTGCCCTGAGCATCATCGGGGAAGTTGCGGCTGCTGACCAACTCGCAGCCCGACGTGGGCCGCCATTGCTTGACCAGGAACTGTTTCATGTTGGCGTGCTTGTTGGGATAATCAACATCACCCGAGAACGCTGCGCCCACATAGTTCGCACCGCCCGAGGCATCGGCGATCAGATTCTGGCCCCAGCGATCGACATAGTGGCCCCACGGGTTCGCAAAACCATACGAGACAAATACGCTGAAGCGGCCGGTCCGCGGTTCATAGCGGAAATAGCCGGCATCCTTCAAACGGACCGGGCCATACGGCGATTCGATCTGCGAGTGATGGAACGTCCCCTCTGAGAAATAAAGAGCGCCGCCCTGATCGAACGTGAAGTCGCTGATCGAGTGATGCGAGTCGGCGGAATCAAAGCCGTGCAGCACGATGGTCCGTTCATCGGCCACGTCGTCGCCGTTGGTATCTTTGAGGAACATCAAGTTCGGCTGCTGGGCGACATACACGCCGCCATCGGCCACTTCCAAACCGGTGGGGACATGCAGTTTGTCCGCGAAAACGGTTTTCTTATCGGCCCGGCCGTCGCCATCGGTGTCTTCGAGGATCAAGATCTTGCAGTTCACCGGCGTGCCCGGCAGATACTGCGGATAAGTCGGCATGCAAGCTACCCAGAGCCGGCCTTTGGCATCGAAGGTGATTTGCACCGGATTTTCAAGCTCGGGAAACTCCACTTCCGAAGCGAAGAGATTCACCGCATACCCTTCGGGCAGTGTCATCTTTTTCATCGACTCTTGGGGCGGGGTGACGTTGATCAGGCCTTTGAAGTTCGTTTCGATTTTGGTGAATTCGCCGGTGTCACTGTCGTCGATCTTGGTCGGCACGCTCTTCCCCTGAGCCACGGCCCAGACCCGCTCATCGCGCCTGGCGACCATCTTGCGGAGCTTGGCGAACTCGGCGGGGAAATTGACCACACCGAACGGTGCCTTTCGGCCGCCGTAGATATAGAAGCCGTTCACCGAGCGGTGGTCGTACCAGAATTGCAAGCTCTTTTCGTTGACTTCCGCCTTCAGTTTGACGAGGTCGGCGGCTGTCTTCGCCGGGCTGGCTCCAAACAGGCTGCGGTCCATGATCTGGGCGACTTGCTCATCGCCAGATTCATTCAAGTGAATGCCGTTGAGGGTCAGCTTCTGCTTGCTGCCAGCCATCAGTTCTTTGCTGGGCGTGAACAAGTCAACGAATACGATGTTGGCCTTGGCCGCGGCTTCTTTCATCGCCGCGGCATACAGGGCGATGTTCTTATTATTGGCCACGCCATCGGGCAACTCACGTTTGCCGAGATTCTCATGGGCGATGGGTGAGAAGAGGACCAATTGCGGCGGGTTCGTGGCGTTGTATTTGGTCGTGGTCGTTTCCGAGATGAACTTATCGAGATCAGCTTTGAACTTCTCCAGTCCCTGCTCGCCGCCGAATGACTCGTTAAAGCCAAAGAAGGCGAAAATCACGTCCGGCGTGTGGTCGGTCAGCTTATGACCATGATCAGCGAAGCTGGCCGAACGAGGCCGGAGGGTCAACTCATCGGCTGACCAACCCAGGTTGCGAACGATCAAATTCAGTTCGGGAAACCGGGCGTGCAACAGCGTTTCAAAGTTGCCGAAGTGCTGCTGCCGTTCCGCCAAGGTATTGCCGATGAGAACGATGCGGTTCCCCTTGGCGAGCTTCAGTTGAGGAGCTTGCGCCACTGTGGAACTGGCCAACAGGGAACTTGCCAACAGCAAGAAAGAAAAGATCGCGACAAAACGGATCATGGAAAAGTCTCGGAAGATGGAAGGTAAGCAATCATCCGGGCCGCAATCGCCCGTTCGGTGGAACTAGGCATTGTGACTGCGAAGCGGTGTTGGTTCAACGGGCGGTGGCGGCCTTTATTCCGCGAAGATACTGATCCAGTGCAGTGTATAGATCATGAATAGCGCGAGCAGGCTCAAAGCACCGACAAACAACCCCAACACGACTCTGAGCACCTTTCCCATGGCTCGAGCGTCCGCGGGTGGGTTCAGCGGAGAGTGAGAAAGGGTCTTCGGCGATTCGTATGGGTTGGGAATCATGTTGTTGGCGCTGAATTCAATTTCCGCGCCGCTGGCTCAGCCAATATTCTCGAAATGCTTTCAACCGGGGCAGCGATTCTTGATCTTTCTGTCTTCCCGCCGCCTGCTTGCTGTTGATAATGTCATCGGGGTGACAAACGGGAAAGCCTTCGACGTTGACATGTCGTTGCCAGGCGTCTGCAAAGCACTCGATCCCGTCAGGTGCAAAAATCAAATCGAGGTCAAACGGGCCGTTTTTCAATTGAATGAAATCTTTTCCGCGGGCGACTTCACTCGTTTGCTGCTCCGTTAATTCAAAACCCAACTCGCGCAAGGCGCCAACCAGGGACAGTCCATTGTCGGTCGATTTCAGCGGAAACAGAACCGCGTCTTGAGTTGTATCCGGGAAGCCCAGCAGGATGGCGGCCGATTTGCCGATGAACAAATACTGCACGCCCCACCGAGTACACGCATCGCGCACTTCTTCGGCCTGACGATATTCAAACGCGGCCATAGCCTAACCACGCGGGCAAATTCTGCTCGCACCACTCGCGATATTCGGCGAGGGTTTCAAAAGAGCGGTACGGGGCGTCGTCCAAGACGGGTTTATAAGTGTGGATGAAGGCATATTTTAGTCGAGTCGCCAACGGGCGGCGAGACGCCGCTTCAAACTCGGCCCACCATTCCTGCCATTCGGGAGGGACCGTGGCGACGGCGCTAGTTTCATCTGCCTGATGAGCCGGGGACGGCATGGGGATCATCCGTTGTGAAGATTGGCTGATTCAAGCCACGTGATAATTCTACCTCGCCCGCCTCTCCGCTGCGCTATCTGGCAGTTGTCTCTTCGGGATACTGGAACCCTGGGAGACGCTCCTGCGGAGCCGGAATCGCGAAATGACATGTTTTCCGCCCCACGGCTCGGCAGGAGCCTCGCCCTCCCAATTCGAGATTTGCTACGACTTCGCCGGCTTAAACTCTGAATCCCCCGTCTTCTGCAAAAACCGCAGCGCCTGATAGAAGTAAGGCCGGGCATTCAGATGCAGGTGCCTGGCCCAAGCGGGCTTTGCTTCTCCGCGGAACCAGGCGAGGTGGGCGAGGGCGTAGCCATACATGGGCGGCGTCATGTATTCGGGACGCGTGTAATCCGTCCCCTCCCAATACTCTTGGCTGCGAATGAGGGGACGGTCGGAGTTGGCTTGAAAGATCCCGAGCCCGTACACAACAGTGGTCAAGTCGGTCAGCAACTCATTGTCGAACTCCTCAGACATAATTCGCGATTCACCGAGCAACCTCTTGTGAGCCAGCTCGTGAGCCATCGTTCCCACAAGTTTCATGGGACTATGCAACCCCGACTTGGCGATGCGGATAATCGTCCTCCGTCGGCCCTCTTCGTAGGTTCCAGCCGCCGTGAGGGACTGGCCATGTTCGTTTTGTAAATAATGGCTCTTTGTAAGATCGTTGAAGATTTCCAGGCGGACAAATTGCGGATCGACATCCATGTACTTACAGACCTGGTCGAGCAGGTTGCGCACCGTGTCGTAGGACTCGTCGTACTTCGCGGGAAAAAACTCCGCCGTCGGCAGCACGATTGGCCGGCCGTTGAAAGCCTGATCAGCGAACTCGTCACACAACCATTGCAGCCGATACTCGACCCACGCTTTCGCGGGCGGGCTGCAGGGGCAAGTGGATGGGAAGAGCCAGTCGAACATGGCGAGGAAGGGATAGTGGGCAAGTGGGCAAGTGCCGGGTTAGGCGCAACGGCGACTGCGTCACTTGCGTTGCAACCAATAATCGCGAAAGCTGGGCGGCATATACTCATCGGGAAGCTGGTCTTCGCTGGCCGGCATTTCGTCCCACAGGTCGCTTTGGATCAACTGCTCTACGGTTCGGCGGTAATTGTCGGCAATTTCTCGACGTTCCTGGTCGCTATTGGCAGCCCGAAAGTGCATGGCGAGTTGCCCCAAGCGTTCCTCGGCGTGGCCGGTGCTTTGCGGGTTTGGAAACAACATGGGAACCTCGTTAGATGCATTGGCCAAATCGACGAGTGGGGTAAAGATTAAAGCCCGGCAACGCCACGAATTCATCCATTCGCCCCGTCAGCAAAGGCAGACCCAGTCGCTCCAGCCAGGTTGTGCAATTGCAGTCTCCGTTGCCGTTCGGAAACCCATAGGAATACTTGCTCGATTGCCGCTCCGAGTCAAGTTTGTCTCGAAATTCGCGAAACGCATTGTCCGGCAATCGGATACGAAAGGATTGAACCTTCAGCCCATGCACGGACGCCGCCGCGATGAAGATGGGAGTGTCGTCGTACACGATTCCGGGAAATGAATCACCCATTTTGAGTCGATCCATCAGATCGCACGTTCGCATACTGCCTCGATCCGGATTGAAGCCGTTGATGATCGATTCGCCATCGATCATCACACCGGAATGTCCAGCGTGCAACAAACACTGCTCACGGGTCGGTCCCGGACCTCGCCCTTGTCTCTCATCGTCGAGAGCTCTGAGAAACGAAGCGGAAAAGGCGGGCGTGCGATTTCCTCGGAATGTCACCACGCGGACGTTGTGACAAACGGAATAACCGGTTGACATGCGGCTGAGCCTGGAAACAGGAAACCAATGTGTTGGAATCCCATTTTCATGCGATTGCAGGTTCAAATCAAGACGAGGTCAGCCCCACGGCATTTTAGAACTCGCAGTTCAGCCCTAGCGTTACGCTCTGCACCCAGAAGCTGCTGGTGCGGAAGTCGAAGGTGGGGCGGGTCGGTGGGACGTTCCGGTCGTCGATCACGGTGTCGATTTGTTCGCCTGGCCGCACGACGCTGCTCCAGTACATCAGGTTATAGCCCACGGTGACCTGCGTTCGTGGCGTGATGAAGTAGCCCAGCGCCAGGCCCGCTTCGGTCACGGCGGCGAATTGATCTTGCTCGTACTTGCCAATGTTCGACGCCGAAGTAAACAGGCCACCAGGTTCGTTCTGATCCAGTACACCGTTGACGGTGGTGCCGCCGCTGATGTTTACCGTCTGCCGCATGTTGCCCACGGAGACGCGAGCTTTGCCCTTGAGGGTCATGCAGCAAACCTGATGTTCGGCAAGGATGCCGAGGATCAAACCGTGGAAGTGATTCCGCGTATCGAACCGGTCGAGCAAGCGCACATCGTTATTCACCTGATTGCCGTCAGTCTGCATCCGCAGTTGAAAATCGTCGTTCACGCTCGACGTGTGATAGCCGGTGATGAAGTCCACGCGTCCACAAGCGGTGCGGCAATACAGAAAACGAAGGTAAGCATCGAAGCCATGGATTTCGTTCGACGCGCGGATGTCCACGCTGCCGCTGCGAACTTCGCCGGCCACATCGGGATGGGCGAGGAGCAACGAGGACGGTGCGCCCAGGTCAACGCTGAAGAAGGGAATCGCCAGCACCGAGTTAAAACCGCTGTTGGTTGAAAAGTTACCGTCGTCATTGCCGAAAAAGAAGAACCGCCCCCCAAAGCCGACATTCTGGCAATCGTTCAGCCAGGTGCCGAAGTCGAGATTCAGGCCGGGCTGCATCTGCGTGTTCTTGGAATCGCCGTCATACAAAATCGTGGCGTTCGGCAGCACGCCGGCGGTGGTCGAGTCTTCGGTCGAAGGATCGGTCGTGACCAGCGGCGGATAGCCGCGCCCCTTGCGAAAACCGAGCAGCAAGTCGGCTTGCAGCCACCACAAATTGGGCCGGCATTGAAAGCAGGGATCCGGCGGGCAATTCAAGCAACCGCCGGGACCACAGCAGCGCGGGCCACAAGCGGGTCCACAGGTTGGGCCGCAGGAGGGGCCGCAAGCTCCATAACCCACATCGCTTTGAATCCATTGATCGAGCGATTCCGTCGCATAGTCAGACTGCAGCGGCTGACCTTGAGCCGGCGATTGCCTTTGCTGCATCTGTGCTGGAGCAGACCGCAATCGCGATTGCGGCTGAGTTGATCGCGCAGGTTGTTTCACTTCAGGCGGCGCGGTTTCCGGTTGCCCGCGTTCGAGCGGCATCGTTTCCGCGCCCGGCACTTGTTCAAAGGCGGGCGGTTGCTCCCCGGGCGCGGGTCCCGGGGCTTCGTTCTGCCAGGCGGCTAAACGCGCCCGGTAGGGGCTCGCTTGCGTGGGGGGCACATGCTTCGGCGGCGCTGAGCGTGTTTGGGCCTGCCCGTAGTTGGCGAGCATGGCAGTCGCCAGGAACGCCGGGACGAGGGCCAGGAACCATCGGCGAGGAAAGGGTCCAACGAGGGAATTGCATGCAGTCATGGGGGACGACTCGTGCTCTGAAAGGTCTCGGAAGAGAACCATGTCGCTGCTCGCGAACTCGAAACGAATGTTCCGGTCGCATCGAGTTTTTCGGCTTTGCAGAACCTGCCGGTTGAAAAAACCTGGCAATTTGGACCGACTTTTCTGGTTGTGCCGGTATTAGCGGCGAAATAGTCGCCCGCCAGCAATCGCCGCTAGCTATGCTGGAAGTAAATGCAACGGGCCGCGACATAAGCTTGCCTAGTGGCTTCTCCGTCCTTTCTGAAATGTTTCCCATGCTGCGATCTCTACTCGGCTGCTGCCTGACAATTGCCTGCTGCTCCACTGCACTGGGCCAATTCCAAAACAACAACCCGCCTGCAGCCGGCGCGGGAGCAACAGGGCCCGCCCTCGATCAAAAAGTAACCAACCGCTATCAGGTCGGCATGCGCATTCGCGCTGTCGGCGGCCCCTGCGTTGGTCTCACCGGCACGTTTGCGATTCCCGCCGATTGGGACGATCAGCAAGTCAAGCAAGTCGAGGAAAAGATCTCGGCCCACATACGTCGTAACACGGTCCGCGCGGGAGATAGCGGTCTGAAGCAAATGGTGTTTGATGTGCCGCAGCTCCCCGCCAATGAGACCGCGACGATTCTGTTTACCTACGAAGTCATCAGCCATTCCTCGAAGCAGCCAA
>JAYTUF010000397.1:0-7187 GCA_043744755.1 Anatilimnocola sp. | reverse complement strand
GTGGACGTCGCTCGGGCTGTGCCTCGCGCTCTGGCTGCTCGCCGTACTGGCGTGGTTCACGACGAGTCCACCAGACAAAACGACGACGGCCGTAATATTCGTATTGGCGGCCGTCAGCCTGGCCGCCGCCCTGCTGGTTGTTTACTCGCATAGTGAAGCCGAGCGCCAAAAGAGACGGCTGGGTGAGCTATATCCGGAGCGTCGTCGCAAGCGGCCGAAGCGTTGACATCCAGCGCTCATTTTTAGTCAAAGGGCGTGAATGCGCTGACGTTGTCGCCTACAATCAATTGCGTTATCGCAGGGGCACTGTGTAGTTGAGGAACTGAAGTAGTTGAGGAACATGAACCCATGCATCGTCGCGAGTGGTTTGCCGCCGGTTGCTTTGCTGCCGGAGCTTGGGCCTGTGCTCGATATCCGTTCCTGCACAAGCAAGAGTTTGCCGCGGACACGCACAGCGTGATTCCCGTCGTCGGTGATGGCAAGTGGATTTGGAACGAGCCGCCCAAGGATCAGACCGGCTACCTCGAGCCGCGGAGCTTTGAAGTTTCCATCGGCCTTGAGTTGCAAGGCAAAGGAGACGCGGGGCGGATTCAAGCGACGACGCCGGTGCCGACGGAGTTCCCGGAACAGAAGATCGAGTCAGCCGAGGTGCTGACCGAGGGCTGCGAAGCGCGCATTCAACCTCTCGCTGCCGGCGCTGCGCAGTTGGAGATGGCCGCGGCGGGCATTGCCAAGGGGCAAATCATTCGGGCTATCGCGAAGCTCAAGGTGACGCTCTCGAAACAGTATCACGCTTTTGCGAAAGAGCAGTTCCCCGCGAAGCAATCGTTCCCGGCAGAGATCAAGAAGAACTACCTGCAGGACAGCCCCGGCATTCAGACCAGCGACGGCCGGATTCGCAAATTGGGGCAAGAGATTGCCGCCGAACATAAGCATCCCTGGGATCAGGCCGCCGCCATCAGCGCTTGGATTCGCAAGAGCATTCAGCCGCAAATTGGGACATATACCAGCGTCGCGACCGCGATGGAAAAGAAGCGGGGGGACTGCGAAGAGATGGCCGCGGTCTTCGTCGCGGTCTGCCGTTCGTTGCAAATTCCGGCGCGACTCGTGTGGGTCCCCAATCACAACTGGGCCGAGTTCTATCTCACCAACGAGAAGGGCGAGGGGCATTGGCTGCCGGTTCACACCGCCTGCTATGGCTGGTTCGGCTGGACTGGCGCGCATGAGCTGGTCCTGCAAAAGGGTGACCGGATTGTTCATCCACAGAAGAAGAACACGCAGCGGCTGCTGGAAGATTGGCTGCAATGGCAGGGAGCGCGGCCGGACGTGCGGTTCGTCGGCGAAATGAAACCGCTGCCGCCAACTGATTCTTCGACCTCTGATGCCGGCCCCGGTGCGCGGCGAAAAGAAAGGAACGGCGCGTGGAAGCTGACCGGCGAACATCCGCTCGATCGATACCTCCGCGATACGTAAGCAGGGGCCGACGCGTTAGACTTATACGTCGGGCTACGTTATTCTCCTGCGCTTACGCGTCGGGCTACCTGATTCTTCCTCGCTTACGCGTCGGGCTACCTAACTCAAGTGATCTGGCAAACGCTCGTTGAATTCCTTTGTCGCTTGACGTTCGGCGTGGCCGCGGCGATGGCGCTCATTCCTGCGCGATGGGTAACGAGCGGCTTCTTCCGCGTACACCTGTGGGTGCTGATGGGCGTGCAGACGTTTGCCGCCTTGGCGATTTGGTCGCTGCGCAGTGGTGCTGGGAGTGTTGCTACCTGGCAAATCTCGGCAGCCGTGGTTGCGGCAGTCGTGAGTTACCTCGGCGCGGTGATTTGGATGTACGAAGCGCGTCGCGCGGGGAAGCTCGCGCTTGTCATTGTCGCGTCGGCCGCGTTCGTCACCTGTCTCGCTCCCTTCGTGATTCATACGATAACAGCGAACAGCAGTATGTCCCCGGTGATTCGATCCATTGAGATCATCAGCGGCGGGATGTTGCTCGGCTTGATCACCACCGCCATGTTGCTGGGCCATTGGTACTTGAACACGCCCACGATGCGGCTCGATCCCCTCAAGCGATTGCTGTTGATGTTGGTTGCCGCGATTGTCATCCGCATGGCCATCAGCGGGCTTGGCAGCATTATCGAAGGGACTCGCTTGAACGCCACGTCGGAAGGCATTCCGCGGTCCTGGTTACTGTTCGTTTCGCTCCGCTGGTTCGCGGGCTTGATCTTGCCGCTGCTGCTAACTTATCTCACCTGGCAAACGTTAAAGATTCCCAACACGCAGAGTGCGACGGGGATTTTGTATGCGGGCGTGATTCTGGTGTTCATCGGCGAACTGTGCGCCCAGATGCTCTCCGTCGCCTCGGATTTTCCGTTATGATGGCAGCATGAACGTCACTTTTCGTTGTCCTCATTGCGACCAACTGGCAATCGCGCCGCTGACTGAACCGGCGACTGAGTTTGCCTGCTCGTCGTGCCAGGCGACGTTTCAGCCTTCGGCGTCGGCCATTCAGGATGGTATTGTTCAGCAGTGCTTGGTCTGTCCTTGCCGCGAGTTGTATGTTCGCAAGGATTTTTCGCAGGCCGTGGGCGTGACCATTGTGGTGATTGGGTTCGTCATCAGCAGCGTGTTCTGGTTCTATCGCATGCCGATCTGGACGTATGCCACACTGTTCGCCAGCGCGCTGATCGACGTGGTGTTGTATCTGACCGTGGGTAATGTCCTGCAATGTTACCAATGCCAGGCGCAGTACCGCGGGCTGAAGATGTTGGAAGAGCCAGGAGGAGAACATGAAGGCTTCGATCTGGAGACGCATGAGAAGCACCGCCAGCAGCAGATTCGCCTCGCTCGGGCAGGTATCTCGCCGCGGAAGTAGCTATAATGAATCGCTGCGCCCTCGTTGAATTCAAGTCTGAATTCTGGCGAATTCAGCTACCTCTTTCCCTACTTCCCGATGGACCAACAGCGCGAACGCATTCAAGCCGACCTGCGGGGATTGATCTCCGGGCAGGTGCGTTGCGACGATGCCTTCGTGCAGATGTACAGCACCGACGGCAGTATCTATGAAGTTGCCCCGCTGGGTGTGGTCCGGCCTCGCAGCGTGAGCGACGTGCAGGCGGCAGTGCGCTATGCTGCCGATAATGTCCTCCCCATTCATGCCCGCGGCGCGGGGACGGGCCTCGCGGGCGAATCGCTGGGGCCGGGCTTGGTGATGGACTTTTCCCAGGGAATGCGGCGGATTGTGACCGTCAATCACGATCATGTGATTGTGCAACCGGGCGTCGTGCTGGGGCAGTTGAATCGTTACCTGGCCTCGTTCGGCAAGCAGTTCGCCCCCGATCCGGCCACCGGCGGCGT
The DNA here is from genome assembly GCA_043744755.1 of Anatilimnocola sp. Classification (GTDB taxonomy): domain Bacteria; phylum Planctomycetota; class Planctomycetia; order Pirellulales; family Pirellulaceae; genus Anatilimnocola. Next base: position 3,830 of record JAYTUF010000397.1, on the reverse strand, counting down.
GACCACGATCGGCAGCGTCGTGGCCCTTGATGCTTCGGGCAGCAATTGGCTCCGCTACGGTTCGGCCCGCAAGCATGTCCGGAGTCTGCAGGTGGTGCTCGCCGACGGCGAATCGTTCGAAGCCGCGCGACATCCGGTGACGGACGATCCAGCGCTCGACCCCATCCCGGGCCGCCGCGAATTAGTCAGGCGGCTGGCGGAACTGATTCAGCGCGAAGACGCGGTGATCCGTGCGAATCAGCCGCGCTCGTGGGTCAATCGTTGCGGGTATCATTTGCACGACGTTCTGCACGACGGGCAACTCGACCTGGCGAAGCTCATCACCGGCTCGGAAGGTACCCTCGCACTCATCACGCAATTGACGCTGGCGATTGAACCTATTCCCAAGCATCGCGGCGTGTGCCTGATGTTTTTCGATCGGCTGGAAGCGGCGGCCACGGCGGCGAGCGAAGCGAAGTCGCTGGGAGTGAGCGCTTGCGACCTGATGGACCGCCGGATTTTGTCGCTGGCCCGCGATCTCGACCCGCGCTATGCGCAGGCCATTCCCAAAGAGGCCGAAGCGATGTTACTCGTCGAGCAGCAATCCGACGACGCGGGCCAGGTGCTCGAAACGCTTCAACAGGTCGCGGTCCGCTGGCAGCGCCGTCGCCGGCTGGCGTTTGGGTTCCATCTGGCTCTCTCGCCCGATGAATACGACCTGTTCCGCCGTCTCACCCGCCGTGTTTCGCCCACGCTGTTTCGCGTGCAAGGTTCCGAACGGCCGGTGCCGTTCATTGAAGACATTGCCGTTCCGCCCGATGTGCTGCCCGAGTTTCTGGTCAAAATGCAAAACGTTCTGAAGACCGCGCAAGTCACGGCGTCGTTCTTCGCTCACGCGGGACACGGGCAGCTTCACGTGCGGCCGTTCATGGACCTGACGAGCAGTGCCGACGTGAACAAGATGCCGGAACTCGCCACGCAACTCTATGAAGAAGTATTGGCCGTCGGCGGCACCATCAGCGGCGAGCATGGCTGCGGACTGAGCCGCACCTGGTACGTTCGCCGGCAAGCGGGGCCGCTGTACGATGTGTTCCGCGAAGTGAAGCGGATTTTCGATCCGCAGAATTTGTTCAATCCGGGGAAGGTCGTCGCCGATGTGCCGCAGCCGCTGACGAAGAACCTGCGCCTCGCGGCTGCCGACGTGGTGACGGAGGAGCCGCCGCTAACTGATACTCAAGTGGAAGCGTCGGCGAGCGCTAAGGAAAAGCTGGACCTGCATCTCGTCTGGCGACAACTGCCGCAGATCGAAGCCGAAAGTTGCAATGGCTGTGGCCGCTGCCGGACCATGTCGCCCGAGATGCGGATGTGTCCGATCTTTCGTTTTGCACCGGCGGAAGAATCGTCACCACGAGCCAAGGCAAATTTGATGCGGGCGGTGCTGCAAGGACAGTTGCAGGCGAATTCGCTCGCCAGTGAAGAACTGAAAGAGATTGCCGACCTGTGTGTGAATTGCCATCAATGCCGACTGGAGTGTCCCGCGGAAGTCGATATTCCGAAGTTAATGATCGAAGCCAAGAGCCAGTACGTCGTCGCGAATGGATTAGATACGACCGACTGGTTCTTGGCGCGTTTGGACTGGGTTTCCAAGTGGGGGGCCAGGTTCGGCCCCATTGCCAACTGGGCGCTGCACACACGCTGGACGCGCTGGGTGCTGGAAAAACTAACGGGCCTGGCTCAAGGTCGCAAACTTCCACGCTTGGCGTCGACTACCTTCCTCCGCCGCGCCGATCGCAGCCGCTTGACCAGACCTGCGCGGCGCACCAGCGGCAAGATTCTGTATTTCGTCGATGTGTATGCCAATTGGTACGACGTGCAGTTGGCTGAGTCGCTGGTCGCGGTGATGCAGCACCATGGCATCGCCGTCTACGTGCCGCCGGGCCAACTGCAATCGGGCATGGCGCAAATCACGCTGGGCGATGTCGAGCGGGCTCGCAAGTTAGCGGCGCGCAATGTGGCTCTGCTGGCCGATGCGGTTCGGCAAGGGTATGAGATTGTCTGCACGGAGCCTTCCGCAGCGCTTTGTCTGACGCAAGAATACCCTTCGCTGCTCGATGATGATGACGCTCGCCTCGTCGCCGAGCATACGACCGAAGCCTGTGCCTATCTCTGGAAGCTGCACCAGGTCGGCCGACTGGAACTCGATTTGCGGCCGATCAACCTGACGCTCGGCTATCATCAACCCTGTCACTTGCGAGCACTCGACGTCGGTTCGCCCGGCGAGAGTTTACTTAGGCTGATTCCCGGTTTGAGCGTCAAGCGAATCGAACGAGGCTGCAGCGGCATGGCCGGCACGTTTGGCATGCGGCGCGATAACTATCGCGCCAGTCTACGGGCCGGCTGGGGCTTGATCTCGGCGCTCCGCGATCCGCTCATCGATCTAGGAACAACGGAATGCAGCGCCTGTAAGATTCAAATGGAGCAAGGAACCACCAAGCCGACTATCCATCCGCTCAAGATGCTCGCGCTGGCCTATGGCCTGATTCCGGAAATCGAAACGCTGCTGACCGCCCGCGGCGAGGAGTTGCTGGTGACATGATTGTTTGGGTCAAACTTTTCGCGGCTGCGAAGCAGCGGGCAGGAACACAGGCAACCAGTTTTTCGTTGCCCGCAGGGTCCAGGGTTGCCGATTTGCGAACAGAACTTGCGAAAGAGTTTCCGTCGCTTGTGGAGTTCCTGCCGCATTGCCGGATTGCCGTCGATTGCGATTTCGCGACGGATGAAACCTTGCTGAACGAGCGTCAAGAGATCGGTGTCATTCCACCCGTGAGCGGCGGATGAAAATGATCCAACTAACCAACGATACCATCAACACCGAAAAAATCCTTGCGATGGCCGCCCATCCGCATTCAGGCGCGGTCGTGTTGTTTCTCGGCACGACCCGCCAACTTACCGCCGGACGCGAAACTGCGTCACTCGATTATGAGTGTTACCCCGAAATGGCAACCAAGAAGCTCGCCGAACTCGAAGCCGAAGCCCGCTCGCGCTGGCCAATTTTGAAGTGCATTATCGTACATCGCTTGGGACATTTGGAGATCGGCGAAGCCAGCATTGCGATTGCCGTCAGTTCGCCGCATCGCAAAGTTGCCTTCGAGGCCGCTGAGTGGCTCATTGACACCATCAAGCAGGTTGTGCCAATCTGGAAGCAGGAGAACTGGCAAGACGGCGTTAGCGAATGGGTGCATCCCGGCATCTAAGACAATATGAATTTCCGCGAACCACTTACCGACACGCTTGGCCGTCTGCATACGAGCCTGCGGATCAGCGTCACCGATCGCTGCAACATCCGCTGCTTCTATTGCATGCCGGAAGAGAACGTCCGCTTTCGGCCGCGGCATGAACTGTTGTCGTTTGAAGAGATCACGCGACTGGCCCGCGTGATGGCTTCGCTGGGCGTACACAAACTGCGACTCACAGGCGGCGAACCGCTGGTCCGCGCGGAACTTCCGAAGCTGGTCGAACTGCTGGCCGCGGTGCCAGGCATCGATGAAATCGCTTTAACTACGAACGGCATCCTCCTTGCCGAACAGGCTCAAGCACTCAAAGACGCCGGCCTGTCGCGAGTCAACATCAGCCTCGATGCGCTGACGGAAGAGACCTTCCGCCGCATCAGCCGACGCGATGGTCTCGACCGGGTGCTGGCCGGAATACAGGCGGCCAAACAAGTCGGCTTCTCGCCCATTCGTTTGAACACCGTGGCCATCAAAGGCATCACGGAGCCGGAGATACCCGCGCTCGCCAATTTCGCGCGGCAGGAAGGGATGGAACTGCGGTTTATTGAGTTCATGCCGCTG